>CAXTRL010000085.1:0-11550 GCA_964246575.1 uncultured Armatimonadales bacterium | reverse complement strand
GTAAGTGCGGTTTTCTTTGATGATGTAGAAAACGTGCTTGATTTTGCCGGCGGAAAGGCCAATACTCGCCAGCGGGTTCGGCGCAGGATTAGCGATGGACGCGATGCGGTTGTTCGCAAGCGTCATCTGCGTGTCCGCCGCAAGCTGAGCCGAGCCGGGAACGCGCACGGTTTCGACGCTGCCTTCAATCAGGTTCAGGTCATACGGCCCGGCGAACGAATACTGCTGATAAGCCGGGTTCGGGTAGCGCGTCAGCGTGCCTTTGGCATTGGCAACTAAAATAACAGGTTTGATGGGGGACGCGACAACTGCTGTCGGATACCAGCCGGCGGGAATGTAGCCGACCAGCGTGTTCGAAGCTGTGTTCACGACGCCGAGCGCGTTCAAGTCGCCGAGCGAAACGTACAGGCGCGACTCGTCCGGCGTGAGGCCAAGACCCGTCGGCGTGACCCCGCTGAGGCCATGTGCCCCCGTCGGCTCAAGCAGAATGGTGGAAGCAATGCTGTTCGTAGCCGTGCTGACGACCGAAACCGTCTCGCTGTGGGCATTGGCGACATACAGCGTGGTCTGTGCTTTGTTCAAAAGCAGCGAGATTGGGTGCTGCCCGGTCGCAAGCGCTGCCGCCCTAATCGGGCTGGCCGGGTTGGCGCAGTTGAGGACGTAAACGGCGTTGTCGCGCTGCGACGACACATACACCTTGGAGCCGTCGCTCAGGGCCGCCACCGACAGCGGGAAGTTTGAGGGCGAAAACGGCGCGGTGGCTCCTCCGCCGAGCGTGAGCGTTCCGACCGGCTCGACAAACGAGTAGCGGCCCACTTCCGTGCCGGTGCCGGTATCAATAATCGCCAGGCTGCCCGGCGTCGTGATGTTTTGGATCGCGCCCGCGCCGTAGTTTTCGTTGATGGCGGCATACAGGTAGCCCCGGCTGTCCAAAGCGACGCCTGCCGGGAAGTCGCCGGCTTTCAGGGTGATGGTCTTGACCAGCGAAAGCGTTCCGGTCGGGCTGACATTGACGACGGCAATAACGCCGTGATTGGATTGCGCCCCCTGCGCGACCGTGCCTTCCGACGCATACACGGTCGTGCTGCCGTCCGGGTTCGCTTTCGCCGCAAGGCCGTAATACAGGCCGTCCGGGCCGAAGTAGCCGTTGCCGGAAAGGTCCGGGCCGAACACCAGCGGGGCGCTGACGTCCTTGCCGGTCGTGCTGTCCAGCGAATGCAGGGACTGGCGAAAGCCCATGTCGGTGGAAATGGCGTATTTGCCGTTCGGGGTCAGGATCATGTTCATCGGCAGGCTGCCGACGTTCGTGGTCGTGCCGAGCGGCGGAAGCGTGATGCTTTTGCCGGTCACGAGCGGGTTCACGGCAGTCGGAGTCTGCGCCGCCACGGACGAGCCGAGTAGGACAATCGTTGCGGCGGCTGCGCCGCAAAAGAGGGCATTGTGTTTCAAAAAGTTCAGGATAGTCATCGGTGTCTCCTTAATTGATTGCAGCAGTGCGCTTGCGGCGGGCGATGACCGCGCCGCCGAGGCCCAGCGCCAGCAGCAGGCCGAGCGAGACGTTGGTGGACGCTTCGGGAACGGCGGCAGGAACTAGCGTTGCGTCAATGTCAACCGTTGTGCCCTGGCTGCTGCCGAGGTTCATCAAGCTGAACGTGCCGACGGCAACACCGGACGGGGCCGCGCCGTACAAGCTGGCGGAAAAAGGCGCAAAGACAGTCTGCTGGGTCTGGTCACCGGCAGCGTCGGTCAAAACCGACAAGTTAAGAGTATCCGACGGTCCGAAGCCTGGAAAAGCGAGAGTGCCGGTCAAAGTGGCGGACGTCAGCGCTCCGTGCATCGGGTCGGAATATCCGGCGCTGGAAGCAGATGTCATCAGAGCGCCGGCCTGCGTGTCCATCGCTTGCACGCTGTTTTGAGCATCGCCAATGGCAAGCGAGCTGGTATATCCATCGGCAAAAACCTCGTTGATCTGCGTGGAAGCAAACGTCACCGAGTCATACACCGGGTAAGCCAGGCTGCCATTAGACTCGGTCAAGTTGCTGACGACAAATGCATAAAAGGGCGAAGCGGTGGTTTGAGCGGAAGCGCCGCCTGCCGAAAGCAGGGCGGCTCCGGCGACGGCAAGGCCGAAAAGTGAGCGGCAGCCGATAAGGGCAGTCTTCATAGAATGTGTCTCCTGTTCTGTGGATGTCACAGCGCGTCCCGGCTATTATACGGGGGCAATGTTAAAGCAGCGTTAAGCGAACATTAAGGATTGATTAAGAGATATTTTTACTGTCTGTGGCACAAGAAAAGCCCCAGCGTGAATCATCCCCGCCATGAATGGCAGGTCTGGGGGCGCAGACGCCAATCGGTCTGCGACCGAAAGAATAGCACGATAGCAAATATGTTCTTCCGCACACCGTGCGGTTGGCGTCTGCGCCCCCAGACCTGCCATTCATGGCGGGGCTAATCCACGGCGGGAATTACCCACGGCGTGTGCTTCTTATAAACTGCAAAAAAGCCCCAGCGTGGAGACGCTGGGGCTGAAGAACGTGTATGCTTAATCGTCAGTGTCGCTGCCGCCGATTTTCGGGCCGTTAACCACTTTAATCGCGGCATGGTAGACATGCGCCTGGGCGGCCTTGTACTGGGCCGTGTGCAGCGTGTTCTTTTTGACTGCCTGGCGGTAGAGCGTGTCGGCCTGCATGGACAGCAGGGTGACGAGGCTCAGGCGGTAGGAGTCTTGGTCGGGCGAAGACGAGTCAAGATGCTCGGACAGCTTCCAGACTTTGCGGCCCGGCAGCGTGGCGACGTAGCTGCTTTTCGCGTGCAGCTTGACCAGCGCCTGCTGGTTTGGGCCAAGCAGGGTTAGGCCGTCGGCGCTGAGGTGGATGCCGTTGTAGGTAGGCTGGAACATATCGCGCAGGTCGGTCGCCAGCAGGTCGCCGTAGTTGTTCGGCGGCAGGCCCATCAGCAGTTCTTCGGTCTTAACGATGGACGCCGTGGAATAGTGGCGGGTCGCCAGAAAGCCGGGCTTTGCGTAGGGGCTGATGACGATCATCGGTGTTCGGTGCGGGTCCAAATGGTCGCGGCCTGACTGGGCATCGTCGTAGGTGAAGAAGATTGCCGAGCCGGTGCCGTCGGCGGAGTTGTAGTAGGTGGAACTTGCCATGATGTGCTTGACCACCATGCCGAAGGCCGTGTCGCCGTCGGCGATCAGCTCCGCGCCGGAAGGGCTGCCGCCGGTGATGGCAATGTTGGTTGTCGCCGCTGGGTTGCCGGAGTGGTCGTTCGGCTGGTACAAGTAAATAAACGTCGGCAGGGTGCCGTTGGCGGCCATGCGGTCAAAGTCTTTGTTGAACTCTAGAGCGCGGCGCTGATCGGAAATGCCGAAATTGTAGCCGGGATAGTTTTTGTCCAAATGCGGCTCGCCGCTGGCGTTGTTTTCGCCCAAAATGGCAAGAATCGGGTTCTTCAGAAAGTACGATTGGCCCAGCCCCTGTGTCGGCGATGTCACGTCGCTGGAAGCGACTTCGGCGGGCTGGCTGGCTGCCGCCAGGGCGTTGTTCGTATTCTGGCCGTTCAAGACCGGATTGCTTTCCGGGGCGACAGGAACGCCGGCGAGGCCCGAAGTCGGGTCAATTGTTTTTGCCGGGTTGGCATAACCGTTGTCCGTTCCGCTGACCCGGATGAGCGCTCCGTAATCTTTAAACGAGACGCCGTTTCGGGCGGCGTTGTTGAAGATGTAGCCGCCTTCCGGGTAGTCTTCCGGCTCCATGTTCTTGTTCGCCAGCAGGCCGCGCCCGGTCTTGACCAGCAGCGTTTTCTCGGTGTAATCTGAAGCCGTGCCGGACGCTGAGAACTGATGGCCGGCGTCACTTTCGTCGGCATCCGAGTAGTAGTTGACGCCGGTGGCAAACGTATCGGCCAGCGCCTGCGTGTTCAGAGCAAGGGACGTAAAGCCGGTCGCGCCGGTGACGGCATACTCTGTATCCAGGCTGGTCGCGCCGCTCGCCAGGTTGTAGTCTTGGTCGGCGAAGACGCCGAAGTGGGACTGGTTGCCGAGCATGGAGTCAAACGTCTTGTTTTCATGCAGGATAAAGATGACGTGCTTGATTTTGCCCGACGGCCCGCCGCCAATCGGCACAATGCTGGCGTCTAGGGAGGCTGGGTTCTGGACGGCAAAGTCGTTTTTGAGGGCCGACGTGTTGTCCAGCGCGAAACCTGTCAAGCTGACTTTTTGCAGGGTGCCGAACATGGAGTTTGAGTTCGAGAACGACTCAATGCCGCTGGCGGCCGGGTTGCCGGCAAAGTCCGTTTTCGGATTTAGGTCTTCCGCGACGCCTTTATCATTGACGATATAAAGTGTTTTGCCGTCCGCGCTGATGCTCAGGGCGCTGGGATACCAGCCTGTCGGGATGCGGCC
Source organism: uncultured Armatimonadales bacterium (assembly GCA_964246575.1). Classification (GTDB taxonomy): domain Bacteria; phylum Armatimonadota; class Armatimonadia; order Armatimonadales; family Capsulimonadaceae; genus JANXMY01. The sequence goes on along the minus strand of CAXTRL010000085.1, from coordinate 7,142 downwards.
CAGCAGACGCGGCTGGGTGGGCGTGGAAACGTCCAGCACGGCCACCGAGTCCAGGCCCGCTTCGGCGACATACAGCCGCGTGTTGTCCGGCGAGACTGCAAGCGCATTCGGGTACGAGCCGTGGACCTGATGACCGCTGGTCAAGTCTAAGCTGAGGGGCGACAAATTGAAGTCCGGCAGCTTGCGGTTGTTTGCGACCAGCACCATGCCGAGCGCGTCGGAGTTGGACTTGGTCACATACTCCACTTCCTCCACGCCGCTCCGCACAATGGCCGTGGCCGAGGGGTGCGTTTCGCCGACCAAGTCGCGGTCGTCTACGCCGCCCGGCTGGCCTTCGTAGACGCTGCCCAGCAAAGACGCATTGGCAGGGTTCGCACCCGGAACGCTGATGACGGAAATTGAGGAAGTCTTTGGATTGCCGCCGGTCGTGCTCGTCTGCGGCACAAAGAACAGGGAGCTGATCGCAGACGCCGACGAGCTGGGCGTGATTGCCGCCAGGCCGGTCACGTTGCCGCTGCCGTCAAACATCGGCGGGGCGATGAACGAGTACGGCTCAACACCCCAGTTGGACACCAGAACTTTGGTGCCGTCGCGGCTCACCGTGACGCCGTAAGGCAGAAAGCCGACGGGAATCTGCTTGATCACTGCGTTCGTGGCGGTGCTGATGACCGCCAGGCTGTTGTCGCCGTTGCAGGCCACATACAAGTATTTGCCGTCAGGGCTGAGGGCTGAGCCTGCCGGGAACGAAATCTGCGCCGCCGCGACAGAGCCGCCGCTGCTGCCGCCGTTTTCAGGAAAGTCGCCGCCGTTGAACGCCGCTTTCTGCGCGGCCGTTGTGCCTGCCGCTGTGAAGTTGGTTACGGAGCCGTTCGGGGTAATCGGGTTGATTTTGATTGGCGTGCCTGCCATCAGCGTCCCCAGCGCGTTTCCTGCCGGCGGGGTAAAGGTCAGGACTTTGACGTCACTGGCGGCTCCGCCGGACGCATAGATCGTGTAGCTGCTGCCGCTTGGCACGATTTGAAGGCCGATAAACACGGCGTTCACCGCTGTTTGGGCGGCGACGGTCATGTCCGAAGTCCGCAACACGGTCACGGAGTAGCCACCGAGCAGGTTGACGCCCCCGCCCGCTGAAGTGGGAGAAGTCAGCGTAGACAGGTTGCCGGAAATGCTGCGCTCGTCGTCGCACGAAATCACGATAAACTGGCCGTCGGGCGTCAAGGCGCTGCCGAGCGGGTGCATCCCGATTTGGGCGACCACGCCCGCCGGGGTGACGAGTTTACCGTTCGGCAGGACGCCGTCAAAATAGGTTGGGAATGAGCCGGCAGGCAGGGTCAGCTCGGCGGCCTTGTTCGGCCCGGCCAGCAGCTCCGCCGCCGAATAAGCGCTGGTCTGAGCGCCGTCAGCCCGCAGCCCTTCGGATGTATTGTAAACGGGCGCAGTGACGGTCCCCCAGTTGGTGCCGTCCACCTGCGCCAAAGCGGCAGTGCCGAGCAGCGAGAAAAATGCCGCGCCAAGCGCCGCTACACTGTTCTTGACAGCGTCGATCTTATAAGTGCGTTTCATAGAATGTGATCTCCTCAACAGTGACGAAATTGACAAATAAGTGCAAATAAGTTAGCAAGCGGACGCAGCGCGTCGGCGCGTGACCACTAAAGCGCCGAGACCGAGAGCCAGCAGCAGGCCCAGCGAAACAGTTGTGGACGCTTCAGGAACCGGCGCGGCATTCGCGCCAATGGTCACACCGTTCAGTATGTTTCTGCTGCCGTCCACTAGTGCAAATTGCCCGAAGCCGATAGCTGGAGTCATGGAGTTAAACAAGTCTGCCGAAAAGTTGGAGTAGACGTTGAAGGGTACGGTCGTGCCGCTCAAATCTTGGGCCAGATTCACTGTCAGCGTACTGCCGGGGGCCAGATTATCTAGAGTGCCGGTTAGGACAGCGGATGTCAGCGGGCTGCCGCTGGCGAACTGATTGGTGTACTCCACGCCGGGATTGTCCACGGGAGAGTTTGCATCAAAGCTCGGCAGAAAGACGGTCTGCGTGAAGCCGTTCGCGAAACCTTCGGTGATCTGAAGATTAGTAAAGGTCAGGTCATTGGAAACGGAGAAAACCGGGTCGCCGCCGGACATGGTTGCATTGTAAACTTCAAACGCAGAGGTAGCTGAGGGTGTTTGGGCAAAAGCGCCGGAAACAGCAAGCAGGGCGACTCCGGCGACGGCCAGCCCGGAAAAAGTATGCATCGCAGCAGGCGACAGCAGGGATTTCATAAGCGGCTCCTTGTTCGGACAAATGGTACAACTTCGCTATTATGCCCAAGCGATATTAAGAGAACATTAAGCCAAGATTAAGAAAGATGTTAAGAAGCGCGGCAGTGCGAGCCGAGGCCGGCACATCCTCGCCGCCCAATTTCGTTTGGGGAATGCTGTTGATGCGAACTGCGGCTAGATTTTCGCGCCGTGCATTGCCCTGCTTTCTTTGGCGTCTTTCGGCAGGCTGGACATCGGAACGATTGAAAGCGGGTCGCCGCCTTTGTCGTGCATCCCGTGGGACTTGGCATACGCCACCGAATAGTAGCGCTTGTCTTTGGCGTCATACGCCACCATCTTTGCACCCGGCGTCATCTTCGTGCTGCCGTGCATCGTCCCTTGCGCGAATGCACCGGATACAGCTGCGTCGGCGGCAAGAACAGCAGCGGCTGCTGCGAACATCTTAATCTTCATTTTCGTGAATCCTTCGGTGTTTAGGGGTATGTGAAGTGGCCGGGTCCCAGGGTCGGATCGCAGGTATTTGGCTGTCCTGCTTGCGCTGATGTTGAAGTGACAGTGGGAGGGTTTGTGCCGAGAAATGGATTGTCGTGGATCAGTTCGCAGCCCGTCAAATCTTTGCTGTTCTGGATCGTTGCCATGTTGTACGACTTTGCATGGCCGTCAAAGAACGCGCAATTTAAGCACCCTGTGTGACGATTGCCTGTCTTGAACATGCGGGTCGGATCAGTCGCGTCAACACCCATATCGCCGTTGAACGGCTCGATCCAGCTATCTGTGACACAGCTTGAAACAGCCGGGTTGGTGCAGGTGTAGTCGCGGCCCCATTTTTCAGTGATGACCATTGTTTCAACAGGGTCTTGAATTTGATTAAGCGCAAGGCTTTCCGCCGAAGCGCAGGCGATGTAAGAACGCGGCATTGGCTGTCCGTTCATGTCAACATTGGTGTTGCCCAAAGTCGGCGGGCCGCCAATCGGGTTGGTCACGTTGCCGTCGCTGGGGCAGACAAAGACCGCATCGCTCTTGATATACGGCAAAAGCTGGTTCCACCAGGTATTGGACGTTGCAATCGTTGGAATGTTGCCCGAGCGGGAATTCGCCCAGTGGGCGCGGAAGAACATTTTCTCGTCGGAGTCCTGCGTATATTGTGTGATGGCAAGGCCGATCTGCTTCATGTTAGACAAACAAGCGGTTTGCCGGGCGTTCTCGCGGACTTTCTGAAACACGGGAAACAAAATGGCGGCGAGAATCGCGATGATGGCGATGACGACGAGCAGTTCAATCAGCGTAAAACCTCTGCGTTTCATGAGCGGCCTCCTGAGTTCATTGGGCGATGGGGCTATTATGACGCGCCAAGATGAAGAGAATGTTAAGAAAAGATGAAGAGAATGTTAAGAAAACGCGCAGCAGGTATACTAGCGGCATGAGTTCCTTTGAGATAGGCTCCTATGACATGATTGTTGTCGGCGGCGGGCTGCTCGGCGCGGGGATTGCGCGGGACGCCGCCCAGCGCGGGCTGTCGGTGGCGCTGTTTGAGGCGGCGGACTTCGGCGCGGGTGCGGCGGCGTCGGGCAGCCGCCTGGCGCTCGGCGGTCTGAGCGCCCTCGGAACCCTGGACTTTACGCGGGTGCGCGAGGATATTCGGGAGCGGGAGATTTTGCTGCACCTCGCGCCGCATTTGATCCAGCCGCAAACCTGCCTGGTGCCGTTTTACAGCCACGGCCTGCTGGCGCAGGCGCGTCTGCGGGCGGAGCTTGCGCTGTCGGACGCGCTGGGGTTTGACCATGCCCTGCGGGTCCATCAGCTTTTGTCGGCGCGGGAAGCCCAAAAACGTGCGCCTGGCCTGAGTCCGGGCGGCCTGCTGGGGGCCGCGCTGGTTTGGGAAGCGGCCATTCCCGACCCCGAGCGGCTGGCGCGGGAGCTGGCATGGGACGCCCAGCGTCACGGCGCGGTCCTGCACCCGCACACGCAGGTTGAGGAGCTGTGCCGGATGCCGGGGCGTTCAGGCCGCGAGCGGGTGGGGGGCGTGTGCTGGAAGAACGAGTTGACCGGCGAAAAAGGCCGCACCCATGCCGCTTTAGTGGTCCTGGCCTGCGGCAGCGGCGAATATGCGCTGTCGGGTGAGCGCGGGAAACCCAAGATGCAAAAGATTGTTTCCGTGGTCCTGCCGCCTCTGCCGGGGCTGCGGGACGCGCTGGCGTTCCCGCAGGAAGACCCGCCGGGCCTGCTGCTGGCCGTTCCGCAGGACCACGCCTGCTGGGCCGGTGCCCTTATGGCAGACTTGGACGAAGAACATCCCGGCACGGCGATATACGCCACCGGCGCGGAAGTCGCCGCCCTCGTGGATGCGCTTCAAATTGCCTTGCCGGACGCTGCCGTTTCGGCGGTCCAGTGTGCTTATGCTTCGCTTCATGCCCCCGTGACGCCCGGCGCGGAAGTCCACGATCCGGCAGCAAACGGAGGCCGCTGCGACGGCCTATTATCCGCCTCCGGCACCGGGCTGACCCGCTTCCGCCGGGTCGCCGAAGACGCCGTTGACCTAGCTTGCCGCAAGCTGGGCCGCGCTCTTTCTGCTGCGCCCTGCCGCACCGCGTCCACGCCCCTGCCGCCGCCCCCATCCTGCCCCGAAGGCAGCATCGCCGAGGCGGTAGAATGCGCCGTCATCCAAGAAGACTGCCTCACCCTGCGGGACTTTCTGGAGCGCCGTGTGCCGTTAAGCTGGAGCGTTGCCGAGCGCGAGGTCCAGATGCCGGCGGCTTTGGAAGCGCTGGCGAAAAACCTGCACTGGGACCCGCTGCACCAAACCGCCGAAGTGAAAGCCTGGAAATCTGAGACCGCGCTTGGTCAAGCCTTTCGGGTGCTTTAAGACCCCCCAACCCCCAATAATGGGGGAGCCAGAGGGCTACTCGTCTTCCACGGCCCACTGCGGCTGGATGTCCTGGGGAACGCCCAAATTTTGCAGGACGCGGGCGACGACGGTGTCTACCAAATCTTCAATTGTTTTGGGCTGATGGTAAAACGCAGGCACGGCGGGCAAAACAATCGCACCGGCTTCCGTGACCGTGACCATGTTCCGCAGATGGATCAAATTGAGAGGCGTATCGCGGGCGACTAAGATCAGCTTGCGGCGTTCTTTGAGGCAGACGTCGGCGGCGCGGGTCGTCAAATCGTTTGAGATGCCGTGGGCGATGCGCCCCAAAGTTCCCATCGAGCAGGGAATGACCACCATGCCGTCATGGACGAACGATCCCGAAGCCGGGGGCGTGAAGTAGTCTTTGGCGCTGAGAAAGTGGATGTTGTCATAGGGCAAATCGCCGCCCAAATACGCCTGCGCCGAGTAAGGCCGGGTCAAAACGCCGCCGGTTTCGGTGTGGAATACGGCGGCAGCGTTGTCGGACAGCATGACATAAATGTCGTCGTAATGCTTCGCGGCCTGCCGCAAAAACCGCACGGCATACAAAGCGCCGCTGGCTCCGGTGATGGCGACTACCAGCCGCTTTGGCATGGAAGCGGGCGTCAAGGGCGGCCTCGGTCCAAGGCAAAGGACGGTTTGCCGGAACCTGCCGGCTGCAAGAGAAGTGTATCGCCTTTGCGGGAAAACTCATAGGCCGCTGGCGTCCCCGACCCAATCAAGTAGCGCAGCGTCAGATGAGCGCCTGCCACAGTGTAAGTTCCTGTCTTTTCCAGTCTTCCGGTCGCCTTGTTGATGACCTGCGTAAATGTGCCGCCCTGCCGGAACGTGATCGTGTCGGACACCGCTTCAAACGGGGTGATGCCCGGCGGCGGCAGAAGGCACGGCCCATCGTGCCAGGAACCCAGCAGGACCGGAATGCCTGGGTTCGGCGGCGGCGCAGGGATTGCCCTGGGCGGCAGGGGAACTGCCAGCGGAAAGGCGGTTGCCTGCCCGATGCCGCAAAAGCCAACAGCAACGACTGCCGGAAGCAAGCAAAAACGTGTCCTCGTCATTTCCGTCTCCTTGACCGCTGCCCTAAAACTCAACGTTTATTATACGCTTTTTTCGTCTCAGGAGCAACGGCTAAGAGAAAGCAGGAAATTACGGTGTGGCTGCCGTAAAAGGCCGCATGGAACCGGAACTTTTGCCTCTCGGTGACTGCGGGGTGCGGATTGTCTTCGGACACGAAATCAGTTGGGAAACTCATGCCCGCATTCGCCGCTTTGGGGCGGCGCTGGACACGGACCCGGTGGACGGCATGACCGAATGGGTCGCCGGGTATGCTGTTGTCATGGTGTATTACCGGCCCTGGCGGGTTTCGTATGACGCGCTGTGCGCGGCGCTCCGGCAGCGGCTTCTGGCGCAAGGCGCGGATGACGCTCTGCCCGAGCGCCTGATTGAAATCCCGGTCTGCTACGGCGGCGACTTCGGGCCGGATTTGGAATCCGCGGCGCATTATTGCGGCTTGCCCGCCGCGCAGATGGTCCAGCAGCACACGGAGCCGCTTTATCCCGTTTACTTTCTCGGCTTCCTGCCCGGCTTTGCGTACCTCGGCGGCCTGCCGCCGGCGCTGGCCGTGCCGCGCCGGGCTGTCCCGCGCCTAGCGGTCCCTGCTGGGGCTGTCGGCATTGCGGGCGAGCAGACGGGAGTTTACCCGATGCAGACGCCCGGCGGCTGGCAGATCATCGGGCGGACGCCGCTTACCCTGTACGACCCCCGGCGCGAGCCGCCGTCGCTGCTGGCGCTGGGGGACTGCGTTAGGTTCGTTTCCATCTCTCCGAGCCAGTTTGCCGACGGCTGTCATACAGGAACGAGGCGTACAGGAACGAGTGACTGAAGTCACTCTCTGGAAGGTGCTCGGAAGTACCACCTGTCCAGGGGACAGAATACGGAACAAGATGCCCTCTCTCGTCTGGCTCTTCTGTCC
>CAXTRL010000084.1:0-11619 GCA_964246575.1 uncultured Armatimonadales bacterium | reverse complement strand
TGATCAAGAAGCACGGCGCAAATACGCGGAACTGGTGCGCCAGTTCATCAGCGGCAGAATGACCACCGATGAATATGAGGAGCGGTATGAAGCAATTCAGCAGGACGAGAGCGACGATGCCATCAACGAAATCTACTACCAGGTGTGGACGCTTTACGATGATCTCAGGATGCACAAAATGACCGGTGCTTATCGCATCAACCACGAAAGCCGCCGCACGATAGCACAAGCTGTTTTGTTCCTGCAATCAGGAGGTGAATATCAATGGCCTGACGCTATGCTGGGCATCTCGTTGATACTTTGGCTCGTTCTGATTGGTGTGATGTCCTCAATTTTGATGGGCTTGATGCTTAACCACTTGTTGTTGATTGTTGCTGCTGCTCTCGTCATAGGAATTTCATTTATTGTTTACTATGGCCTCCGCAGTATTGCAGAGAGCCGGACGTGGAAGACGCATGGTGACACAGAAGCTTGGCCGTTTCTGCGTCAGGCAGATTTAGCGGAAGCGGCGCGGCACCCGCAATTGCTGAACGGCGACAGAACTATGCATTAAAACACATGGTTCAAGCAGCAAAAGAGGAGCAGGGCGATTGCCCTGCTCCTCTTTAATCTTTGTCAACCGCAGAAACCCGCCTGCCCGACTGCGTCTTGCAAGGTCTCCACGAGTGGGCGCTGTTAAGATACCACATTTTCAGGAAACTCACATCAAGGCAGGATATTCGGCGGCGGGGTGGGAACAAAGAAGCATGATGATTCGGGTTCTGTTTCAGGCGACACGCGCTTGGTCAGCGCCGGGCTGCATTATTCCGGCGCTGCTTGGCACGGCGCTTGCCGCCTGCGGGGTGGGTCAGGGCGGAAAAGGAGCTTTTGACTGGCATTCACTTATTTTGGTACTGCTGGGCGCGGTGCTGTCGAGCTTCGCGTCCAATGTTCTCAACGACTACTTTGATTTCGTGCAGGGAATTGACACGAAGCCGGAACACGGCAGCGGGGTGCTGCCCGCTGGGCTGATGACGACGCGGCAGGCGCTGGCGTTCAGTCTGGCTCTGTTTTGCGGCGCGGCTGCGTGCGGCTCATTTTTTCTGCGGCGCGACGCTGGCTTTGTGGTCCCGCTGGCATTGATTGGCTTTGCCTGCTCAGTGCTGTATTCCGCCTGCCTGAAAAAGTACGCGCTGGGCGACGTGCTGCTGGCTGTAGCCTTTGTCGGATGCATCACGCTTGGAGCGTATGGGGTGCAGACGCATTCGCTTTCCTGGCATCAGGGGCTTCTCGTCGTGGTTTATTCGGTGCCGATCTCGCTGCTGCCGGAAGCCGGATTGCATCTCAACAACCTGCGGGATGGGCCGCAGGACCGAGCGGCTGGGGTACGGACCGTTGCAACGCTCCTGCCGCTGCCTGCCGCGCTTGCGGTTCTTCGCATTCTGCTGTTCGGTCCTCTTTTTCTTGTCGTCTTGGGCATTTTGATGCACCGGCTGCCGCTTTGGAGTCTGGCGGTCCTTCCGCTCGCACCGCTGCTTGTGAAAGCCTACGCCGCGATGGATGTTTCACGCATTCTCCAGGCGCACCTGCTGTTTGGTCTTCTGTACACGGCTTCAATTTGCTGGGCTTAACGGTAAAAACAAAACCCTTGCTGCAGATGATGCTGCGACAAGGGTTTGTTGTAAACGCGGGGATGACGAGACTTGAACTCGCGGCCTCTGCCGTGACAGGGCAGCGCTCTAACCAATTGAGCTACACCCCCAAGATTTGATTCCAAGTAGGCTTTGCGTTTGTTGTGGAGAATATACCCGGCACCGGCGGCGGATGTCAAGAGGGACGTGAACTTTTTTGTGTTAGGCTGATTTGGGCCAAAGCCCGCTGCACTGCGCCTTCCACGGGAGAGTGCAGAGGCGGCGTGACCACGGCAGCAGGGGCGAACCAGCGCAGGGAACGTGTGAAGGCGTCGGTGAGGGCATCGCCGGCGTTCCAAAGGCCGCCAATCTGGGCGACGGGGAAGGGAACGGACGCATCCGCGAAAAGGCGCTGGGTAACGCCGTGAACAAGGCCGGCCAACGTACCGCCGGCACGCTGAAGCAGGGCGCGGGCGACAGGGTCCTGGTCGGCAGCGGCGTCCGCAACGACGCGGGACAAGCCGGCCACGGCAACGCGGCTGAGGCTGCCGCTGTAAACTGCCGGAACGATGTCGGTTAGTGCCGCCAGGCCAAGCGCTTGGGATAGATGGGGCGTGAGCGAAGTCGCCGGGCCGGTGCCGTCGGCGGCTTGCAGAACGGCGGCGAGGGCCGCCCGGCCCACACCGTAGCCGCTGCCGCTGTCGTCAATTAAATAGCCATAAGCGCCGGTGCGGTGGGTTTCCCCAGCGGCGTTCTCGCCGTAAGCGGCCGATCCGGTGCCGGCAATGACAATCACGCCGGGAGCGCCGCCGGTCGCGCCGGAAAGCGCGATGGCATAGTCGGGTTCAACGGCAACGCAGGCATTCGGAAAAGCGTCTTGAAGGCTTTGGAAAAACTGCGCCCGGCGGTCCGTGTACGAGACGCCGGCAACGCCCGCGCAGACGGAAAGAACAGCAGCGCGGCTTTGACCCGCCTGCCTGAGCGCGTCGTCGGCAGCGGCAAGCGCGGCGGCAAGGCTTTCGGGCGGGGGAACGGCGGCTAAATTACACGCGCCTGCCGTGCCGACGCCGACGGTCTGGCCCGAACGGTGGTCTGCCAGCGCCGCGCGGGTTTGTGTCCCGCCGCCGTCGAGGCCCAGCACAAAGCCGCTCACTCGGTTGCTCCCAGCGGCGTCATCCCGGACGTATGACTGGTATCGTTGAGAAAGATGACGCGCCCATCGGCGATGCCCCGAAAGTCTAAGCGGCTCAGGGAAGTATTGTCCAGCCGCAGACGCTGAAGCGTAGACAAAGGCGCTTGGAGGGCGAACAAAACAAAGGCCCGGCCTGAGCCGCCGTGGGTAGCGACCAGCACGGTGTCGTCTTCGCCCGGATGCGCGTCCAAAATCTGGCAAAGCGCGTCGCGCATTCTTTCCAAAACTTGGGTGTAGGTCTCGCCGCCGGGGATGGCGCTGTCCAGCTCATGCAGGACATGGTAGCGGTGCCAGAGGTCCGCGTAATCGCGTTCTAGGTCGTTTTTGGTTAGCCCTTCCCAGACGCCGAAGCCTTTTTCCCGCAGCTCCGGCATTGTCTGCACGACAAGTCCATGCTGCTCTGCTGCCGGCGTGGCCGTCTGAACCGCGCGGGCCGAGTCGCTGGAATAAACCGCCGTGAGGGGCATGTCCCGCAGGCGCTCCGCCAGCGCGGCGGCCTGCGCGGTGCCGGCGACATTCAGCGCAATGTCCGTCCAGCCTTGAACGCGCTCGATGACGTTCCACTCGGTTTCGCCGTGGCGCACCAGCAAAATATGGGTCATTTTGAAGGTCGATTCTAACGCACTTGTGCGCCGGGCAGGACGGCGTCGGGATTGGCAGGGTGGAGCAGGATGGCGTGGCCTTCGGCGTCGGTGGCGGCCATGAGCATTCCCTGGGACTCGAAGCCGCGCAGCTTGCGGGGGGCAAGATTGGCGACGACGACAATCTTGCGTCCGGGCAAACTTTCCGGCGCGTAGGATTCGGCGATGCCAGCCAAAATCTGGCGCGGCGTCTCTTCGCCGATGTCTACGGTGAGGCGCAGCAGCTTGGTCGCGTCTTCCACCCGGTCGGCGGTCTTGATTTCGCCGATCTTAAGCTGGACTTTGGCAAAGTCCTCAATTGTAATTGTTGGCGCGGCAGGCGCGGCGGCTGGCTCCCCCAGAATCGGGGGCGGGGGGGGCGTGTTGTTTTCCATCTTCGGCTTTGGTTCTTTCTTTACTGCTTCTGTTTTCTTGACGTCAATGCGCGGGAAAATCGGCTGGGCTTCCTGGGTCACTGTGCCGCCGGGCAGGCCGCCCCAGCGGGTTTCGGCGTTCCAATCCGTCAGCGGCGCGGAACCCAGTCCAAGCTGGCTTCGGATCACGCCCGCGACATGGGGCAGCAGCGGCGTCAAGTAAACGCTGACAATGCGGGTTGTTTCTAAAGCGGCATACAGCGCGTCGGCGACGCCCTGAACGTCGCCCGCTTTGAACAGCTTCCACGGGGCGGTCGTGTCAATGTCGCCATTGCCTGCTTCAATGAGCTTCCAAATGGCTGCAAGCGCCCCGCCGGGGTCCAGCGCCAGCATGGCGCGTTCCACGTCCTGCGTGGTTTCACGAGACAGCACGGCAAGCAGGCCGCCGGCAGTGCGCTCGGCGCTGCCGGTCGGCACAACGGCGTCTTCGTACTGCGCCAGCATTTTCAGTGTTCGGTTCAGAAGATTACCGAGCTTGTTGCACAAGTCCGGGTTGTAGCGCTTTTCGGCCAGATTGTCCAGCGAAAACTCGGCGTCCGACGTGAACGAAATGTCCCGCAGCAGGTAGTATCGCAGGGCGTCTTTAGCGACTTCGGCGTCCGCGCCGCTCCGCTCCACAAGATAATCCACGACTTCCTGCGGCGTGGGGATGTTGCCTTTGGATTTGGACCCTTTTTCGCCGCCAATGAGCCACCAGCCATGTCCCAGCACGGTTGTCGGCAGCGGCAAATTCAAACCCATCAGCATCGCGGGCCACAGCGTCGCATGAAAGCGCGTGTAGATTTCTTTGCCGACTAAATGCACGTCGGCAGGCCAAAGCGTGTCCCAGGCAGCGTTATCGGGCCAGCCGGTCGCGGTTAAATAGTTGATGACGGCGTCAAACCAGACATAAATGACTTGGGACGGGTCGCCGGGAACAGGGATACCCCAGCCGGTATTGCGGCGGGAAATGACAACGTCCCGCAAGCCGCCCTTAATAAACGCCAGCACTTCGTTTCGGCGCGTGTCCGGCTGCAAGAACTCCGGGTGACTTTCTATATGTGCCAGCAGGCGGTCGCTGTATGCGGACAGCCGAAAATAGTAGTTGTCTTCGGTGACGCGCTCGACAATCGCGCCGCTTTCTTTGGCCCGGCCGTTCTCCACTTCCGAGTCCAGAAAAAAAGTTTCGTCACTGACCGAGTACCAGCCTTCGTACTTGCCGGCGTAGATGTCGCCCTGTGCCTGCAAACGCTGAAATACTTCCGTGACTACGGCGATATGACGCGGCTCGGTGGTCCGAATGAAGTCGTCATTCGAGATATTCAGAAACTCCCAGCAGTCCCGGAACCGCTGCGAGACCATATCGGCGAACCTGAGCGTATCCATGCCTTCTTTCGCGGCGGCGGCGGCGACTTTGGGCGCATTTTCATCGGTGCCGGTTAGAAAGAACGTCTTGTCCCCGCGCAGGCGGTGGAACCGGGCCAGCGCATCGCACAGCAGCGTTGTGGTGGCCGAGCCGACATGGGGAACGCCGTTGACATAGTAGATAGGCGTGGTGATATAGAAAGTCTTGTCTATGGGCAAATTGGTGTCCTAAGCGGAGAATTGGCATATCTGCACCACGGAATGAATTCCGTGGCTGAATAGCCTTCGGCTGATTGGAACAAACCGGAACGGTATACGAAGTAATGCCGCAGGCATATTGTCCTACGGACAAGAAGAGAAAAAAGAAGAATATCCTGGCTGCTGATCTTCTGTCCGCAAGACAGCCAGCCGGAGGCTCCTCAGCCACGGAATTCATTCCGTGGGAAACGAAGCGCAATGGCTTGTCCTAATGTCTGCTTTTATGTTACCCGATTGGGGGGGCAAGAAAAAAGGCCCAGCGCAAACTGCGCCGGGCTGACCTTCCCTGCTGATTACATATTCTTCATCAGGCGGGCCGTGATTTCCTTCAACTCACCCATGTCAAAAGAAGGAATGCCGGATGCCGGGGCGGGCGGCAGGTCTGCCATTGGATGACCGGCCAGGGTGCCTTCGCGCACTTCCAGCGGCAGGCCGTCTTCCGGATGGGTGCCGTTGAAGACAGCTTCAATGTGCTTGTAATCGTCGGCGCTGAAGCGGTACAAGGTGCGGTGCAGGCCCTGAGCGATAAACTCGCGGCATTCCGGGATCTTGTCCGTGCGGATGTCCGGGATCGGCAGCATCTTGGGAACGTCCACGCCGGTCATTTTAGACAGCGCAACGGCATACGCAAGCTGATGGACGCCGCCCCGGCAAAGCAGATAGCCGCACAAGCGCTTGGCGACCGGGTGATTGGTGGTCTCGTAAACGCGCAGCTTGCCCATGCGTGCCCCGCTTTCCAAGAAGAAGTTATGCAGCAGGTCCAAAATCAAGTTGCCGCTGTTGAACACATAGTCGCCGGACCAGGGCGCACCCTGCGCGTTTGCAACCAGGGCGCTGTTGCCGTTGTTGATAAACTGATGCCGGATGCCGTTGCCTTCGTTCAACTTCTTGAGCGGGGCGTCCTTCGGCTCGGCATGGTCCGGCTCGCCGCCGTTTTGCAGCAGGCTGATCGCCGTGGAAACCAACTCCACATGGCCGAATTCTTCCGCCGTGATGCTTGCCACCAGATCATAAAAGGGAACAATGTCGCCGCGCCCGCGCATGGAAAACGACTGGTGCATATAGTTGTTCAGCGTGGACATTTCGCCGAAGCGTCCGCCCATGAGTTCCTGTAATGCCGCCGCCGCCGCCGGGTCCGGCTCGGAGTTTGCCGGCAGATCCATTTGCAGCTTATCAATTCGTGTAAACATCGGTGTCTCTTTTCTAACGCCTGCACGGTTTCAGGCACAAGCATTAGTACCCGCAATGTTTGGACGGAAAACCAATTTGTTCTTTACGGCATGATTGTGATCGCGGGTGAGGTGCGACCTGTGTATGTTGTTGTACCGGATGTGGAAACGGACGCATCTACAAATGACCCAGTGATCTGCAATGTTTTTCCTCTATCGTTGGTGGCTATCGTTAATTGGTTCCGTGTCGGAGACCCGGACGTGCCTAACTTTGAAACGCAGGGGCTATTAGTTAACGAATTTTTGCAGGTAAACGACGAAGGTAACCCACTCCCGCCGCCGCTGTCATAGGTGACATCTTGAGAGCCGTTGGTATAATAAGCCGTGAGAAGAAAGCCGCACGTCACTGATCCGGAAACACACGGGGTCATCTGGCTGACAGCGACGCTTTGATATGCATTTGCGGCCGGATGCGTATACGCCTCCACGGGGGTCAGGAGGCCAATCGGCAAAATCTGGGCGGTCAAAACGACGGCAAAGCTGCCGGAAAGCGCAAACTGGGCGAGGCGGCGCAGGGCGGCGGGAGCCGGCGCAGTGTCTGTCTGCGCTTCTTCGCGGCGCAGCGAAGCAAGCCCCAGGCCGAGAACGCCCCAAAAGAAGAACGAGACTTCCGGGAACTGCCACGACGGACTGGCAAGCGCGTCCACGCTCTGGCCTGCAAGAGCGCTCAGGGCGGCAACAAGCAGCGCGTTTTGCCGGCCCAAGCGTGAGCTGCGGCTTTTTTGCAGCCGCCGCAGACCCAGCATGAGGAACGCGGCCAAAGCCGCGGAATAGAGCGCGAGGCCGGTCAAGCCGGTTTCAGCGGCGGTCTGACCGTAGAAGCTGTGCGCTTGATTGGAAAGCGAAGGGCGGGAAGCCGGCAAAAGAAAAGCGCCGGAGTGGGTCCATGCCCACTGGCTGCCGGGGTAGCGTCCCAGCCCAATGCCAAGCGCAGGGTGGGCCGCAACGATTTGGCCCGTGCCGCGCCAAAGACAAAGCCGGCTTTGCCAGCTTTCGTCTCCGGGCAGCGCCGCCAAAGTCGCCGCCCGGTGCGAGACGGCGGCCTGCCGGTCCGCAGGCTCCGTCAGATGCCAGACGCACAGCAGGCCCAAAAGCAGAAGCGCCAAAGGGATAAGGACAACCCGCCAGTGGCGGGGACGGGAAGCAGGCCGGCTGAGCCAAAGCCAGCCAAAGACGGCACTGGCCACGGCCATGCCGATCCAGGCGCTCCGGGTTTGGCTGAGAAGCAGGCAGAGGGTGCCTGCCGCGAGAGCCGCCAGCGCTCCCCAGCGCCAGGAGTGAGACTTCGCTGAAAGCGCAAACGCCGCCGTGAACGGCAGCAAAAGCAGCAAAACGCTTCCGTAAAGCTGATGGTCGTGGTAGGGGCCGACAAGGCCAGCGTCCGCCCCGTTCTCGCTGCCTAGAATGCCGCACAGCGCCATCGCGCCGGTGAGCGAGACCAGCACCTGCCCGGCAAGGTCTGGGCGGCAGGATATTCGGCTCAGTACGAGCGCAATTCCAATGCCGGCCCCCCAGCGCAGGGCTTCGGTCCCTGCTGCCGCCGCCCAGGGGGTTCCGAAGCTGCGGGCTGCCGACATTAAAACCCAAACCAGCAGAAGGGCCAGCCAAAGCTCAGGCCGGCTGCCTGCGGCGACGATTCTGCGTGTGACATTCCCTTGTTCCATGCCGTTGATCCTTCCGTGGACGCGATTTGTTTATGTTAGCTTAGTATAACATGAAATCACGTTTGTTTGTCAAGTTCCGGCCCAATTTGTTAACTTCAAAGCGCTGGTTTCCAGGGCCGCATGGGCTTCATCAGAGCAGAGGGCGTCACGCTCACCCTGCCAGTCATAGCGCCAATCAAACTCCTGGGACAAGGCGCGGTTGTCTGTGCCGGGGTGGCAGACGATTTCCGTCAGGCCGGGCCGGGCATTTTGGAGGTACATCGCGAGCGTAGAAGCGGTCAGATGGCCGGACACAGCCATGCCGGAAAAGTGGTCGGAGGTTTGCAGGCCATAGGCGTTGATGTACCGGCGAGACAAACGCGCCGTCGCCGCAAGCGCCGCTGCCTGAGCGCGTCGAGCCTGGGAAACGGGCGCAAATGCTGGGCCGTCCAGCGGCAGCCGAACGCAGGGAATGCCGTGCTGCGATGCAAAGCGGCAAACAACGCGCATGATGCCGGGAAGGGCGTGGAGGTGCTGATGGGAGTCAATGTGGCTGATCGGCAGATGCTTGACAGCCCCAAATTGGCGCGAAAGATCGCCTTCAATACGGGCCGCCGGCATTTGTCCCCGTGCATACGCCGCTAGAAACGCGCCAAGCGTCGGCGGCAGGCCGGGAACGCCGACAAGCGAAAAGTGCAGACCCAAATCCAATTGAGGTAAGAATGAGATGCGATCCAGGGCGTCGCCAAACGCCGGGCCAAGCGGCATCAGGCTTGCCGACGACACCAACCCGTCCCGGTACGCGGCTTCAATGCCTGCGTTGATGGACGGGTGCAGTCCGAAATCGTCGGCATGAACAATAACTCTTGCTGTCATGGCCGGGCCGGACGCGACTCGGACACGGCCTTGCGCGATGGACGCTTCTTTGCCGCCCGCCGGTAGTCCGCCATTTCGTGCAGGATTTTCATCACTACGCCGCCCGATGCCAGCGTGGACACCCCCGCCGTGCGCTCGTAGTAGCGCAGAGGGATCTCAGCAATCGTGAACCCGGCGTTGTGCGTTTCAATGAGAAGCTCGGCGTCAATAAACGAGCCTTCGGACCCAAGCGTGATTTCTTCCAAAATCGCCCGCCGAAACAGCTTAAACGCAAAGTTCACGTCCCGGACGCTGAGGCCGAACAAAACGCGGATCAAACGATTGTAAACCCAGGACATAATCTCGCGCTTCGGCCCTTCGGCGCGTCCCTGCCGGTTGCCGATCACCATGTCGGCATCCTGCGTCAGCGGGATAGCCGAAAGGGCGTCATCCATCTGGATTGGCAGGTCGCTGTCAATATACAGTACCCAGTCTTTAGTTGCCGCCGCAAACCCCGTCCGCAGCGACCCGCCCAGCTTGCGGTTTCTTTGGTGATGAATAACCTTTAGCTCCGGGTGCCTCAGCGCCAGCGTGTCTGCTAAAGCCCCGCAGCCGTCGGTGGACGCATCATCCACTACGACAATCTCTAAATTATCCGTGATTTTGTACCCGACCCGCAGCGCCTCGCTCACGCACGTTTCAATGTTGCCGATTTCGTTATACATCGGGAACACAAACGACAAACTTGGCAGCGTCGCCGTCGTCCCGCCTACTTGTGGTGTGTCTGTCATAAGCCTGCTTCCACTGTTTCTAGGGCATAGGGGCCGCCGCCCCCGGCGGCAGAACTTGAAAACTATCTACGATTTTGGCTTTATGTGCTTCAAAGTCAGCCGTTTTGGGATTGCCGATATGGCTGTATTGAAACGCATATTGCCGCGATATCCGAGCATCAAAAATGTCAATTTCATCTACATATACCGGATATGCCGAGTTATAAACTGGCGTCCACCCATTCTGATGGGTTTCAGTGCGCCTGCTAGGTACGTTTTGATACCTGCGATAAATGTCCGATATGTTCATCACAGAAACGGTTATCCCAATGTCCCGCACGAGGGAACTGGATTTCACGAGAGGCAGCTTGTACCATATTGCCTCGGCCCGGTTCATGACAGTTGGTCTCGCTATCTGCACAACTTGAACAAACCATTGGTTGGCGGGTGTGACTTCTACACTACTGAACGAGGTAGGGTACAAAAACGTCACCCGCGAACCGTCTGAAAGCGGCAGCCCGACATAGCGCCGGTACTCCGGCGCGGCGGGCTTCAGCGTTGTCATCACGGTTAGTACCACAATGACAGCGACGACAACTAAGAAAAACAGTAAGCTCTGCCGAGAACGGTTTTTGTTGTCTGACAGCTTTGAGTCCGCCATGAGGGCATCCCCCAGTAATATTTGTTCATGATTCAGCAACCCCGCCGTGAACGGCAGGTCTGGCGGCGCAGACGCCAACCGCCCTGTGGGCGGAGGATAAAGGAAGCAATTCGTCAACAGCATTTCCGCCCACAGGGCGGTTGGCGCTTCGCCTCTAGACCTGCCGTTTACGGCGGGGCTTTATTGCTTCATGTTCCATGTCAGTGCCCCGTAGCCCGGATCAACACGGTTTGCGGGTTCTGCTGAAGCGTCTCAAAATGCGTGACGCCGTATTTGGTTCGCAGCTCGTCCAGCACTTTCGGGCGCAGAGCGTACACGACGCCGGGATGCTCCTGAATGTCTTTGGCCGCGCCGAGATGGTCGTCGGTGTAGACGACGGGCCATGTCGTATAGTACCGCAGGCTGGGGTGCTTTAGTCCCAGCGCGTGAACGACGCCGTCCGGCGGCGTGGTCAGCGACGCAAAAACCGCAATCTGACGATCTGAAATATCCGCTTCGCGTGTCTGCCAGGTCGGGGAACACCAGGCAATAAGCAGGAACAAGGCAGTGGCGACGCCCGGAACAATCCAGACCCAGCGCCGACGCCGGGCGCAAAGCACGGCGATGGCCGTCCCTGTCAGCGTCAGGAACCACAAGGTCAGCGTCATGGGCGCGACGCCGTACTTGGGGCCGAGCTTCGCAAGCGCCGCCACGAGAGCGACATTTAGCGCAGCATAAATCCATAGAGGGCTGAAACGCAGTGTGGTCTCAGGCAATTTCGCCAGCCAGACGCCGACAAGCACGGCGGCGGCAGGGTATAGCGGAAAGATATACGTCACAAGCTTGCTTTGGGATGCAGAGAAGAACACGAAGACGAGCAAGGTCCAAAGGCCTAGAAAGAGCGCGGGGTTGTTGGCGGCCCCGGCTTGGCGGGCCGTCTTGCCTTGACGCCAGGCTGAGATCAATGCACCGGGCAATGCCAAAGACCAGGGAAAGAAGCCGCCTAAAAGAACCGGCAGAAAGA
>CAXTRL010000083.1:0-11633 GCA_964246575.1 uncultured Armatimonadales bacterium | reverse complement strand
CTGGAAATCATGTACGGCTGCGGCCTGCGCGTTACCGAACTTGTCTCGCTCCACTCTGCCAGTGTAGACCTGCGGGCGCGTCTGGTCCGGCCTTTCGGCAAAGGCCGAAAAGAACGGCTGGTGCCGCTCGGCGACGGCGTTTGCGAGTCCTTGTCCGTGTATCTAAAGTCTGCCCGGCCTGTGCTGCTTGCCAAAAAGCCGCCGACGCCGTTTTTGTTTGTGACGAAGCGCGGTGGCCCGATGACCCGCCACCACTTTCTCGTGCTGGTCAAGCAGTACGCCCGGCAAGCGGGCATCGCCCGCACCATCTCGCCCCACGCCCTGCGCCACTCATTTGCGACCCATCTGCTGTCCGGCGGGGCCGACTTGCGGGCCATTCAGGAAATGCTCGGCCATGTCAGCATCCAGACCACCCAGCGCTACACCCGCGTTGATGTCGCCCGCCTCCGCGAAGTCTACGACAAGACCCACCCACGGGCTTAAACGATGAAACGTGCAATCTTGATCGTGATGGACGGCTGCGGGGTCGGGGCGATGCCGGATGCCGCAAATTATAGGGCGACTGACTCGTTGAGCGCGACGCTGCCGCATGTCGCGGACGCCGCCGCCCACGGCCTGCATCTGCCGACTTTGGAACGACTCGGCCTCGGCAATATCGCGCCGATACTTGGCGTCGCGCCCATTCCAAATGCGACTGGTGGCTGGGGCCGGATAGCAGAAGCGTCGGCAGGCAAGGACAGCGTAACGGGCCACTGGGAAATGATGGGAATTGTGACGCCGACGCCATTCCCGACCTATCCCCACGGCTTTCCGGCAGTGCTGATGGCTGAGTTTGAGGCAAGAGTCGGGCGTGGGACGCTCGGCAACGTCGCATCCTCCGGCACGGCGATCTTGACGCAGCTTGGCTTGGAACATATGCAGACGGGAAAGCCGATTGTCTACACGTCGGCGGACAGCGTCTTCCAAATCGCCGCCCACGAAAGCATCGTGCCGCTGGAAACGCTGTACGGGATGTGCGAAACTGCGCGGGAAATGCTGGTCGCCCCGGACAACGTCCAGCGCGTCATCGCCCGGCCCTTTGCCGGCGACAGCCCGGACAGCTTTCGCCGCACCGAGAACCGCCGCGATTACCCACTGCCCCCGCCCGAACCCAACTTCCTGACCCAACTGGCCGACGCCGGCAAAACCGCCTATGCCATCGGTGTTGTCGCCGATTTGTTCCCCCGCGCCTATTTTGCCCGCGCCGCGCGCACCCAAACCAACGCCGCCAGCCTCGCCGCGATTTTAGCCGCCATCCAAAACGGTTCCGAAGACTTCGTTTTCGCCAACTGCGAAGACTTCGACATGCTTTACGGCCACCGCAACGACCCCGACGGCTTCGCCCGTGCTTTGGAAGCCTTTGACGCCGCCCTGTCTGGCATCCTCGCCGTCCTGCGCCCCAGCGACCTGCTCCTCATCACCGCCGACCACGGCAACGACCCGACCACTGCGTCTACCGACCATTCCCGCGAATACGTCCCGCTGCTCGTCTGCGGCGGCGAGTTTAGCGGCGACTTGGGAACGCGACCGACGTTCGCCGACGTGTCGCAGATTGCGGCGGACTGGCTAGACAAAATTTAATAAACCGCGTCTCATGTTGCTAACGCTACGATGTATAAGCGCCATTGCGGATAATCTTGGGTAATTATGTTAAGATTTTGTGGCAACCAAACACGGTTACCCTTCCTCATATTACATGATTGGCAAGCCACTACCAAGTTGTACTGTTTGGCTGGTCCTAATGGAGCAGGCACAACATGTTCAATGACAAAGTTCTTGCTTTCCGTGTTTCCACAGTATTGACACACCTTGCCGTCACGTCTGTACACATATTGCCGCATCGCCTGAGATGTGTAAATAGTTGGAAGAGCAGGGTCTTTAGTTAAAGCGCGAATATCTGCTCTTATCGCACTTGTATGGCAATCGAATCGGGTTGCAACTTCTTGTAACATCTTACAATTAAGTTGCGTTCCGTCATCGAGTAGACGCCTGACATATTTCTGCCGCTCGTTGATGTTAAGATGTGCCATATCTGTCTATACGACAAGGCGAAACCTAGTACGTCTCTTCGTTAAAGTCTTTTTATTGTTCCGGGAAAATAGACAAGTTTTGGGCTAAATCACCAAAGTTGCCCTTTAACTCAGAGTGCAAGAATTCCCAGTTCTGGTCCAAATAACTGTACTTCTGCATAGCGTTCAGAAAATCACCGTAGTGATTAACAATGTCATCTTGCGAAATTGAGTAATTATGCATTGGTGCAATGGAAACCAAAGCCGATGCCATTTCGCGAACTGCATCTGCTAAATCTTTGGTGCCAAAGTGACAAACCCCAAAAAGACATAATTTGTTGTCGACGCTTCCCATCAAGGCTGTGGCTAGCTGCCCAACATTTACGCTGAGTTCACTGCCGTTCTGATCCACATCATTATAGAGCCACACACGACCTTTGGCATCATCGCCATGAGCTAGCAGCAAAAGAACATTGAAATCATTATTTGCTATTGCCTCACTTAGTTCGCTAAAGTTTGCAATCCGACACTCAGTTACCTTTATATTCTTGCTGAGGCGCTCTTTTAGTAGTTGAGCTGTGTTGCTACCCAGGTTGTCGCCGGTGGAGTGCAAGAGAAGGAGTTTCACATCTTCATTTGCTTTTTAAACGCCGTCGTTACATTCATAGCATGCTCTCCGCTTTGTCGTTCAGTTGATGCTAAAATAGATGTTGCCAAAATGTATTTTAGCATGTAGCGACAGTATTTCGCCTATGGAAATTTGCGATCTCCACTTTTTCTAGTCAGGAGCCATCTGCTCTTCGCCTTCGGGGGCGCTGCTTGCCGAGGCCAGAGGGCGGGGGGTGGCGGCGGGCTGCTGGACGGTGCCTTTGCGCTCCAGTTTGCCCCAGCCGACGAGCGAGCCGCGCACGGCGAAAACGAGCGACTTGACGATGACGTAGTACATGAGCTGGCGGTACACGAAGCGCTGCAAGAGAAGCCAAACTAAGAGCTTTTTGTCTTCGCGGTCTAACCGGAAGGCGATGTACGCGCCGAAGACTTCGACGGCGGAAAACAAGGCCCAGTAGCCAAGCAGCATGGAGGCGTTCTGGTGGCTGGTGTTCGGCGCGATCAAGTGGCTGTAGATCAACGACCAAATGATGGTTAGGTCAACTACCGGAGCGATGGCCTGGAAGCCGATCTGGTAAATCCAAAGCGACGGCATTGCCACCGTGCCGAACGTGCCGTAGCGCGGGTTCAGCAGGGCGGCGCGGTGCTTCCAAAGACACTGCAACGTGCCGAAGGCCCAGCGGAAGCGCTGCTTGGCAAGGTCGCGGAGCGTGTCCGGCGCTTCGGTGTACGCGAGGGCCGTGTTGTCGGTGGAAATGCGGTAGCCGAGCTTGCGGATCTTGAAGGTCAGGTCGGTATCTTCGGCCAATGTCTGCGACGAATACAGGCCAGCCAGGATGACGGCGTCCTTGCGCCAGGCTCCGACCGCGCCGGGAACGACGGTGATGCAGTTGAGAAGATCAAACGCCCGGCGGTCAAAATTCTGGGAGGTGATGTACTCGACGGCCTGCCAGATGGTCAGCGGGTTGCGGCGGTTGCCGACTTTGACGTTGCCGGAAACCGCGCCGATAGACGGGTCGGCGAAGTGGCGGACCAGCTTGTTGACGGTGTCTCGTGCAAACACGGTGTCGGCGTCCAGCGCGACAATGATCTCGCCCCGGCACTGCTTGATGCCGAGGTTCAGCGCCGACGCTTTGCCGCCGTTCGGCTTTTCGATGACCGTCACGCGCGGGTCGGAGCCGTAGGCGGCGGACACGATGCCTGCCGTGCCGTCTTTGGAGCCGTCGTCCACCACCAGAATATCCAGATTGGGGTAGTCGGAGTCCAGCAGCGTGGCGATAGTCTTGTTGATGACTTTGGCCTCGTTGTAGGCGGCGATGATAACGCTGACCGGCGGCGCGTAGGCTTCGTCAAAAACGCGGCCGCGCTCCTGTTTGGCTTGAATAGTTGCCAGCGTTCCCATGAACAGCATTCGGAAAATGCCGAGGCCGATGGCAAGCAAAAACAGCAGCGTGAACCCGACGCCGACCCAGTAGCTCATGTCAAAGATAGCCCGGTCCAGCGCGACGCCCCACGCGGCACGGCCTGTGACGGCGGGGAACAGCACGGACTTGGGCTTGCCGACAAGCGCGGACACCGGCACGAACGTGTAGCCGCGTGCTTTGAGGCCCTCGATAATCAGCGGTAAGGCTTTGACGGTCTCAGCCCGGGTGTCGCCGCCGGCGTCATGCAGTAAGACTGCGTTGCCGTTGTTTGCGTTCGCCAGAACATTGGCGACAATTTGCGCCGACTTGATGCCGGGCTTCCAGTCGGTCGGGTCAATCTGCTCGCCGATAAATAAGTAGCCGAGCTTATCGCCCTGCAAAACCGGGTCAAAGTCGGCGGGGGTAGACGGCTCCGAGTCGGCGCGGTTCGGCGCACGCCACAGCGTCGTCATGTGGCCGGTCATAGCTTCAATGACGCGCTGGGTGGCATCCAGCTCAAGCTTGGTGCGGAGCGGCGAAATCTGGTCCACTTCCGGGTGGGTATACGAATGGTTGCCGATTTCCATGCCGTCGTTCCACTCCCGCGTCAGCAGGCCGGGGTGGGCTTCGGCGTTCTGACCGACGACAAAGAAGGTCGCGGGGACATGCTCGCGGTGCAAAATATCCAAGATTTGCGGCGTCCAGCGCGGGTCAGGGCCGTCGTCAAACGTCAGCGCAATTTTCTTTTTCGTGTTCGCGCCGGTAGTCTGGTCTACCAAACCCGTCCGGCGGATGACCCACTGCGAAGGGTACGTTTCAAAGCGCTCGCCGACAATCTGGCCCGTCTTCGGGCTGACTGTGATGGTCCGCGACCCGTCCGTCGGGGGCTGGACCACGTCCAGCACGTCGCCGTAGCCAAGAAACGTCGTGCCGAACTCGCTGCCGTAAGTCAGCTTGGTGAGCGTCTGCGGGTCAAACTGGGCCAGCGCCTGATCCTTGCCGAAAAAGCTCCACACGCTGGGGTCTTCTTTGCCGAGTTCCCAGATCGCCGCGCCCAGGGTGTGGTACGGCTGCGCCGCCAGCATCTGATTGTAAGCAGTGGCGGCGTCCTGAAGCCAGACCGTGTGCGAGACTTCATGGCTGCCCGCGCCGCCGTCTTCATCGCTGTAGGTAAAGTAGGGGCTAAGGCTCTGCGGGTCGGTGCGGATGACGCCGTCTTCGCCGAAATGATTTTGCTGGGCAAGCTGCGCGGCTTCCTGGAACGACACGTCGGCGGCCTGCGTGGTGCCGTCTTTCCAGTCGTAGCCGTAGGTGCCGAGGCCGAGAACGACTTTAGAAGCGGGAACCTGCGCCAGCACTCCCGCAAGCTGGCTTTGGAACCAGGATTGGCCGGAAATCGGGCCGGCGGGGCTGCCGTCCGAGTTTTCGTCGTACAGCATGGGAATGACAAAGTCGTTGAGCTTTGCCAGCGCCGGCAGGTTGTACGCCGCGCTGTCGGTTTGAACGTCCTGGGTCACTAAAAGGCCGGCAGGCCGGAACGCCGCCGCAAGTTCGGCCGTAAACGCAGTCATGCCGGCCCGGTCGCCGTCTTGGTCTGTTTCGAAGTCAATGTTGACGCCCTGGTAATGCCCGGAAACGACGTAAGTTTTAAGCTGGCCTATGACCGCCGTGCGTTTGGCAGGGCTGGACAAAAGCGAGTGCAGCCAGTCTGGGCGGAACTTGCTAGAGTCATTGTCGTAGTTCTGGATCAGCGGCAGGATGGCGACGCCGTGAGCGCGGGCCTGCGTCACAGCAACATCGTCGTTGGTGTCGGCGCGTGTTTCGGCGGATGCCGCCGATTTGTCGGAAAATTGGGCAGTGCTTTGGATGCCGGAGCCGCCGGAAGTCAGCAGCAGCCACACCGGGAACAAATGCGTCGTCTGCCCGATATGGGCGGTCAGCGAGTCCACGGCAGCTTTGTCGCTGTTCTCAAAGAACGCCGCCCGGACTGTCGCCGTGACATGGCCCGGCGCAATCGCCGCCGCCGGGATCGCCTGCGGGCGCGTCTCGTTTTGGATCGCCAGCGACAGCCTGCGCTTGGATTCCTGCACTGAACGGTTGCGGCTCAAAACGTACCGGAGCTTGGCCCGGGTGCGCGGCCCCAGCGCGGCTTTAAGGCGCGGGTCGGCGGCAGGACCCAGCGGGCGGACCTTTTCGCCAAGAAGCGATGGGGCCAGCCCCAGCCGCGAAGCCGCCAGCGAAATGTCGGGAAGCTGCGGGCTGAAGACGATCTGCACGGCAAACGCGAAGCTTGCGACAACGGCCAAAACGCCGGCGGCCAGGAAGAAGTACGAAACGACGTTCCACCGCCGCCGCGACTCGTCAAAAAAGATAGGTCTTTGTCCAGGATCGTTCACTTAAATGGCTCCATGAAAAACGTGTCTGCTGTTCAAAGCGATTTGTGCGGCCAAAAGGTTCCGCCGCGGTTTCCCCAGAACAGCTTTTCTTAAACCTGCCGAGAAAAACATGGAACTTGTGAAAAAAAGCGCAAAGGCGTTGACTTGCTTCGCCGTGATATGTTATACTAAGCGCTGGCATTTATCCAAAGATTTAACGAAACTCACGACGCCCGCAGTGAAGGGGGCCGCACATGGCTGACGCACCGGATTACAACCAAGACGACCTTGCGCCGCCCGCGATTCCCTCCCGCAGCCCTCTGCCGCCGCCGCCGGAAGTTCCCTATACGCGACCGCTTCCGAGTTCAAAAAGTTCCGCCGGGCCAGGCTTCGGAATGCAGGACAGCCGCCCGGACGACAACCTCGGTTCGCTTGGCTCCGGGGCCGTCAAGCTGGGATCGGGCCTGGCCGCCGCCACGACATTTGCGGTCAGCATCATCGCCGGTTTTTTAATCGGGCAGTGGATTGACCATCGCTGGAACCACTCCGGCGGCCTGCCCTGGGGAACCATTGTGTTTTCGCTGGCGGGCGTCGCCGCCGGTTTTCTGAACTTGTTTCGCGTTCTGTCCGCAACCGACCGGGGCAAAAAATAATCGTGCCGAACAGCCCGCTGCTTTCCAATTCGCAGGTTGAAGCGATGCCCGCCGAAAAGCCCGTCGCGCCGAGCGGCCTGCCGCCCTTTCGCCCGCTGGCCGTGACCGCGTTTGCCGCCAACGTGCCGCTGCTGTCTTGGCTGCTGCTCATGGGGCGCTTGGCAAGTGCCCTGAGCTTGCTGGCGGGTTTTTTGCTTGGCATTGCCCTGTACGGCTCCCTGCATTTATTTATTGGCCGAGCGCTGACGCCTTTTTTTGACGGCATTCGGGGACAAGCCAGGCCGAATGTCAAAGGCACCCAAACGCTGTTCATCGCGCTTCTGCCGCTTAAATACTTGGTCATCGGCGGATTTATGTTTCTGCTGATTCGCGGCGGGCATCTGAGCCTGCCCTGGTATGTGGCCGGCTTTTTGGTGACGCAGGTATCCATCACAGCCGCGACTGTTCGGCATCTTGCCCGGCTGCGGCAGCAAGTATAACTTTCGCAAGCATAATTTTAAGAATTTGATTGGGAGCAGGGGATTTTGGACCTTCAAGAGTGGCCGGTATACTTAATCAACGGCATCGCCGCCGCGCTGGTGCTGCTGTTTTTGGGGACTTCGGCGGCACGCCAGCGCAATGTAAAAAAGCCGGGGCGGCTGCAAGGCTTTTTCGAGTGGTCAATTTCAGAACTCAGCAATCTGTTTCGGGGCGCTCTTGGGCCGCATGGCGAGCGGCACCTTCCTTTGGTCCTGTCGCTGTTCTTTTTCATTTTGTTTACGAACTTGACAGGCTTGATCCCCAGCATTCCGGGCTACCGGCCCGACGGCAAGCTGGCGGAGCCGATCATCACGTCTGCAACTGCCGCAACCAGCACCACAGTAGCGCTGGCGCTGATTGTGTTCTTTTATGTTCAATATGTCGGCATCCGCTCCAAAGGTCTGCTGGGATACTTGAAGCACTTTTTAGGACCGGTCATTTTCTTGTTCTGGCTGTTCCTGCCAATTGAGATTATCGGGGAATTCGTCAAGCCGTTCTCGCTGGCGATGCGCTTGTTCGGCAACATCTACGGTGAGGATGTCATCAACAATCTGGCTTTAAGCGCCGGTTCGCACTTCTTTATCCCAGTGCAGGTGCTCATCAACTTATTGCAGACTTTTACCGATGTCGTGCAGGCGTTTATCTTTGCGCTGCTGACCTGCGCTTACATCGCCATCATGTCGGACACGCATGAAGACAGCGGCGGCGATCTCGGTGCGGCGGAAGACGTTTCTAATCACTCCGATCCTAAAGCGCAAATTGGGGCGGTTCCGCCCTCCCAAATCGGCGTTTCGCAGGCTTGACGCACCCGTAAAATATCGGCTTTACTATTCTAAACCCCGTTCAAGGAGAACATTTCATGGCAGCTATCTATTTTGGACTTTTGGCTCTTGGCGCAGCGCTGGCCGCTCCGCTTGCGGCGATTGGTGCGGGCATCGGCGAAGGCATGATTTTTGCGTCCGCCATCCAGAGCGTCGCGCGGCAGCCGGAAGCGCAGGGGCGCATTCAGACGCTGATGTTTTTGACTTTTGCACTGGTAGAAACATTGTTCATTTTCGGCTTCGTTATCTTCTTGATCCTGCTGGGCAAACTGCCCGACGCCGCCCAGGTCACGCAGATGTTGAGCAAATAACGAAAAACGGCAACGACTATGAACCAGAACATTGGACCGCTCGCGCTCAATATCCCACTGATCATCACGGAAGCAATTGGCTTTCTGCTGCTGCTTTGGGTACTGAATCGCTACGTATTCAAGCCTATCTTCGGCATCTTAGACGAGCGGCAGCGGTTGATTACCGAAAGCTACGATCAGATGGATCAGGACCGTGCCCGCATGGAGCAAACGCGGCGCGACTACGAGCAGCGGTTGGCCGGCATTGAAACCGAAGCCCGCGAAAAGATCCAAGCGGCGGTGAAAGAAGCACAAAGCCTCCGCGACAGCCTTGTTGCCGATGCTCAGTCTCAGGCCGCGACCATTATTGAGCAGGGGCGCAACCAGAGTGAGCGAGACCGCCAAAAAGCGTTTTTGGAGATGCGAACGCAGATCGTGACGCTGGCGGTTTCGGCGGCGGGCAAAGTCATTGACGAAAACCTGAACGACGCCCGGCAGACCAAATTGGTGGATGACTTTATCGGCAGCCTCGGCACCCATCAGTTCGCTCCCACGCAGGCCGGCACGGCGGCGTATTCTAGTTCCAATGGGCAGGCAGGGCAGGGGGCGGCATGAAAGATGTTCGGGTTGCAAGCCGCTATGCCGGCGCTTTGTTTGCGGTCGCGGATCGCGGCGGCATCTTAGATGCTGTTGCGACGGATTTGACGCTGATGCACCGCTTCTTGACCGAAGTGCCGCGTCTGCGGGCAGTTGTCATGGAGCCGCTTGTTTCCGATGCCCGCAAGTACGCCGTGGCCGATGAAGCTTTCGGTGACCGGGTGACGGCGGCGTCGCTGAACTTTCTGAAGCTCTTGATCCGCAAGCACCGCGAAGATTTAATTGAAGAATGCACCCGTGAGTTTCACGCCCTGCTGGCTGAGCGCAGCAACACTGCTGACGCGGAAGTGACCACGGCGGTCCCGCTTTCAGCCGTGCAGTCGGCGCGTCTGAACCACAGCCTGCAAACTTTGACCGGCAAGACCATTCGCATGACTACAGAAGTGGACGCCGCGCTTGTCGGCGGCGTCGTGGTCCGCATCGGCGATACGGTCATGGACGGCAGCGTGCGCGGCAAGCTGGAGCGCCTGGAACGGCAACTATTAGGCAGCAATCTTTAGGAGATAATAGAAGTGGCAATTAAGCCGGAAGAAATCACCTCCATTCTCGAGCGCGAGCTGGAGTCGTATCAGTCAGAGACCGAAGAAGTCGGGGTCGGCACAATTTTGCAGGTCGGCGACGGCATCGCCCGCATTTACGGTCTTAAAGAGTGCATGGTCGGCGAGCTTTTGGAGTTCCCCGGCGGCATTCAAGGCATGGCGCTGAACTTAGAAGAAGACAACGTGGGCGCGGTTCTGCTCGGCTCCGAGACCGGCATCCGCGAAGGCGACACGGTCAAGCGCACCGGCAAGATCATCCAAATCCCGGTCGGTGAAGCGCTTGTGGGCCGGGTTGTGAACGCCCTGGGCCAGCCGATTGACGACAAAGGCCCGATTGCGGCCACCGAGTTCCGCCTGCTGGAAACCCGCGCTCCCGGCGTTGTTGAGCGCCAGCCGGTTAAAGAGCCGCTTCAGACGGGCATCAAAGCCGTCGACTCCATGATCCCCATCGGGCGCGGCCAGCGCGAGCTGATTATCGGCGACCGTGGCACCGGCAAAACCGCCGTGGCTTTGGACGCGATTATCAACCAGAAGAACACTGACGTCTTCTGCATCTATGTCGCCATTGGCCAGAAATCCAGCACCGTCGCCAACATCATTCGGGCGCTGGAGCTAAACGGCGCGATGGAATACACCTGCGTTGTGGCCGCCACCGCCGACGACCCCGCCTCACAGCAGTATATCTCGCCGTATGCCGGCGCGTGTATCGGCGAGTGGTTCCGGGACAACGGCAAGCACGCCTTGATTGTCTACGATGACCTGTCCAAGCAGGCCGTCGCCTACCGCCAGGTTTCGCTTTTGCTGCGCCGCCCGCCGGGCCGCGAAGCCTACCCCGGTGACGTTTTCTACCTGCACTCCCGGCTCTTGGAACGGTCTGCGAAGCTGTCCAAAGAACTCGGCGGCGGCTCGCTCACGGCCCTGCCGATTATCGAGACCCAGGCCGGCGACATCTCGGCGTATATCCCAACCAACGTCATTTCCATTACCGACGGCCAGATATTCTTAGAAACCGACCTGTTCAACTCCGGCGTCCGCCCGGCCATCAACGTCGGCAACTCCGTGTCCCGCGTTGGCGGCAGCGCCCAGACCAAAGCGATGAAGGACAAGAACGTCGGCGGCCAGCTCAAGCTGCAATTGGCTCAGTTCCGCGAAGTCCAGGCGTTTTCCCAGTTCGCGTCTGATCTCGACAAAAGCACCCAGGCCCAGCTTGCCCGTGGCCTGCGGTTGGTTGAAATCCTCAAGCAGCCCCAGTACAAGCCGCTGCCTTTGGAGCAGGAAGTCCCCATCATCTACGCCGCCAACACCGGGGCTTTGGATGACATCCCGATTGAGTCCGTCCGCCGCTTCGAGTCCGAGTTCCAGACCTTCCTAGCAGACCGCTACCCGGAAGTCCCTGAAACCATCGCCCGCGACAAAACGCTGGCCGAAGGCACCGTAGACGCCCTCAAAAAAGCCATCGCCGACTTCAAGTCCCAGTTCAAGCCGTAACAATCAAGCGAAAAAGCCCCGGTCATTCTGACCGGGGCTTTTTTTGCATAGCAACGATACGTTTAATGCGTGTATAATAAGCTACTAAAATAGATAAGGAAGATTATCAATTATGGCAACAGGCAGTGAAGCACCGGAACGGATCGCGTTGCGGCAAAAAATCCAGCGTCTCCAGACTAGAAGGTATCTCATAAATAGTTGACGTAACTACAGGCATCCTTTTTGCGGAGC
>CAXTRL010000082.1:0-11689 GCA_964246575.1 uncultured Armatimonadales bacterium | reverse complement strand
AAGGACGCTTTTCTTGCCGGGGGTTTCCACACCCTCGGCTTCTCGCTTGTTCGGCATGAGAGCCGGACAAACCGGGTATAATCAATCGGCAAGATTTGGCTGGCTTGGGCGGAACAACTTCCGCCCAAGCCCTTTTGTGCGTTATCTGCATCAACAGAAAGATTACTGAATGGATCTGCGTGAACTGCCCGGCTTGGCGGACGACTACCCGGCGTACCAGAAACTCAAAGAAGCGGTGGCGACGGGCGGCGTGACCCAAATGGAAGGCGTGCCGGTCCCGGCCAAAGGCTGGCTGCTGGCCCAGCTCAGCCGTGAGCTAGGCAGGCCGCTCGTGGTTATTTCCTACAACAGCGACCAAGCCGGGCGGCTTGCCGCTGATCTGGCCCGTTACGGCGTGGAAGGCGACGCGCTCATTTCGCTGCCGTCCACCACCGAAACGCTGATCTTTGCCGAAGGTGCGCCTGATCTAAGCCAAACCGGGCAGCGGGTTGCTGCCTTGCAGCAATTGGCACTCGGCACGGCGAAAGTCACCGTCGGCCCCATCGGCGCGTGGCTTCAGCGCACGGTGCGGCCGGAGCTTCTTCAGGGCCGCCGCGTCGTTCTCGCCGTCAATGAGACCGTGGAAATTGACAATTTAGAGAAGTCGCTGACGGAGTTCGGCTATGACCGCGTGGAAGCGGTCGAGCAGCCGGGTCAGTGGACCCGGCGCGGCGGCATTCTGGACATCTTCCCCGGCGACGCCCGCCTGCCCCTGCGCGTGGACTTCTTCGGCGACGACATTGAAAGCATTCGCCCGTTTGACGTGGAGTCGCAGCGCTCAGTCGGCACGTCCGAAAGCGTTGTCATCGCCCCGGTGCGCGAAGTGCCGTTTGAGGACGCAGCGGTCGCCGGGGCCGTCTCGCGCCTCAAGAAAGAACTGCCGGGCCGGGTCGCAGCCTTGAAGAAAGCCAATTTAGAAGACCGTGGCTTGGAACACGCGGAGCGCCTGGAAGAGCGCATTGAAGGCGACATCGCCCAGCTTCAAGCCGGGACGACGTTTGACGCTTTAGAGTATTACCTGCCCTACTTATATCCCGACGCCGTCTGTGCATTAGATTATATCCCCGAAAATGCTCTGCTGATTTTGGACGAGCCGAGTCAGGCCGAAGCCCGCTGGGAGCAGCGCGAAGGCGAGATTTCTGAAATCATGACCGCGCGGGCGGCGCGGGGCGAGTATCTCAAGCCCGACATGCCCCACGCCTGCGGGTTTGACACGGTGAAGACACTGCTGACGGCCCCCACCCCCGGCCCCTCCCCCGCGACGGGAGAGGGGAGCAAGAAATTAAAAACATCTTTACCCCTCTCCCACGCAGTGGGGGAGGGGTCGGCGCGGAGCGACGGGGGTGGGGGCCGATCCGCCGTCTTTCTGGCCTTGCTTGGGCGCGGCCTAGGCGGCGTCCAAATCACCACGTCCATTCCGACCCAGGCTGGCGCGATGGAGCTTTTTGCCGGGCGGATGCCGGCGTTCTTTGAGGCGCTGGACGGCTGGCTCGGTGCACGCTTCCGGTGCGTCATCGTGTCCGAGCAAGTGGAGCGGATGCGGCAGATTTTAGCCGACCACAAGCTGCCGATTTCGCCCCAAGACCGCTTAGAGACCGGCGGCGAGGCGGGCGTTTATGTCCTGCCCGGCTCGCTCCTCGGCGGCTTCAAGCTGCCCGAAGCCAATTTCATGCTGGCGACGGACACGGACATCTTCGGCCACCGGGCGCACCAGAAGCCGCCGAAGCGGGCGTTCAAAGAGGGCTTGAAAATCACGTCCTATTTGGAGCTGCGCGAAGGCGATTATGTCGTGCATATCCACCACGGCATCGGGCGCTACGCGGGCATCTCGCGCCTCAAAGGCACCGACGGCGCGGAGCGCGATTACCTGCTTTTAGAGTACGACGGCGGCGACAAAGTGTATGTGCCGACCGATCAGGTAGACCGGGTCCAGAAGTATATCGGCTCGGCGGACTCGCCGCCGCAAGTCACGCGCCTCAACAGCGGCGACTGGGCACGGGCGACCAAAAAAGCCAAAAAGCAGGTGCAGGAGATGGCCGCCGACCTCATCAAGCTGTACGCCGCCCGCAAAGCCGCCACCGGCCACGCCCTGCCGCCGGACACGCCCTGGCAGACCGAAATGGAAGATGCGTTCCCGTACCAGGAAACGCCGGACCAGCTTGCCGCGATTGAAGACGTTAAGCGCGACCTGGAAGACGACAAGCCGATGGATAGATTGATCTGCGGCGACGTCGGCTACGGCAAGACCGAGGTGTCTATACGCGCGGCGTTCAAAGTCGTGAACTCAGGCCGTCAAGTGGCGATCCTCTGCCCGACAACGATTCTGGCCCAGCAGCATTTGGCGACGTTCCGGGAGCGTTTGGCTGCCTATCCCGTCAAGATTGAAATGCTGTCGCGCTTTGTGTCTAAAGCCGAGGCTACGCAGACGTTGAAGGGTTTGGAAGAAGGCACCGTAGACATTGTTGTCGGAACACATAAGATTTTGTCCAAAGACGTCAAGTTCCACAAGCTTGGCCTCCTAGTGGTAGACGAAGAGCAGCGGTTCGGGGTGACGCACAAAGAGCGCATCAAGCAGATGAAGAAGAACGTGGATGTGCTGACCATGACGGCAACGCCGATCCCGCGCACCCTGCACATGTCGCTTTCGGGAATTCGGGACATGTCGCTGATTGACGACCCGCCGGAAGGCCGCATGGCGATCAAGACTTTCGTGAAAGAATACGACGACGAATTAGTGCGCGAAGTCATTCTGCGCGAGCTTGACCGTGGCGGCCAGATTTATTTCCTGCACAACCGCGTTGAAAGCATATCGCATGTCGCCGAGAAAGTGCGCCGCCTCGTGCCGACCGCCCGCGTCGAAGTCGCACACGGGCAGATGCACGCTGACGATTTGGAAGACGTGATGCTTCGTTTCGCCGAGAAAGCTTTTGATATTCTCGTCTGCACCACGATTGTCGAAAGCGGTTTAGACATCCCGAACGTCAACACGATCATTGTAGACAACGCTGATCGCTTAGGCTTGTCTCAGCTTTATCAATTGCGGGGGCGGGTCGGGCGCTCCAAGCGCCAGGGCTATGCGTACCTGCTGTACCGCAAAGACAAAAGCTTGTCGGATGTCGCCGAAAAGCGGCTCGGCGCACTGCGCGAGTTCTCGGATTTAGGCAGCGGCTACAAAGTCGCTTTGCGCGATCTAGAGATACGCGGCGCAGGCAATCTGCTTGGCGCGGCCCAGTCGGGAACCGTGGCGACTGTCGGCTTCGACCTCTACACCCAGTTGCTGTCCCAAGCCATCAACGAGATGCGCGGTCAGCCCGTCGAAGGCGAGTGGGAGCTGCCCCATGTTTCCCTGCCGCTGGACGCGCTGATCCCAAGCGCCTACATCCCCAGTGAAGCCGAGCGCATTTTGATGTACAAAAAGCTGGCCGCCGTGCGGAAACCTGGTGATGTCCAGCGCATTCAGGACGAACTCGAAGACCGCTACGGTGACCCGCCGCGTCCGGTCTGGAACCTGCTGGCGATTTTACGCCTGCGCCTGCGCTGCGCCGAAGTCGGCATCAGTTCTATTGTCGCCGAAAAGCGGCGCTTGGCGATACGATTTACCGGAACGCATTTGACCCAGGACCATTTGAAGCGCCTGTCCCGGACTTACATGCAGCACCAGTTCCTGCCCGACGTCGTGTTTGTCGCCACGCCCGACACGCCCGCCAAGATGCTTCAAACCGCCGAAGAAATGGTCGAAGTTTTGGCAAAATACCTGCCGCCTAAGATCGCCGCCGAGCCGGTCAAGTCACCCATCAAGCAGCTTCTCGCTGCGAGAGACGACGACGCCCCCAAGCCGGCCCCAAAGCCACCGAAAGCGCCGGCCAAAGAAGCCACCGAGGCCGATGTCGCCAAAACGCGCAGCCTCGTCACCAACCAAATCTCCTCCCGCCGCCGGGGAACTTATACACGCGGCAGAGGATAAAACGGTGTATAATAGACCATCCTGCCATTATCTTGTTCAGCATAGGCAGTAAGTAGGTGGTAACATGGCTAACATCAGAGTTTTTCATTGCCCAGACTGTAAAATGCCGCTAATGCCCGGCGACGTTTCCTGCCTCAAGTGCGGCAAGCGGTTTGCTCAACCTATTCCGAAAGTAGAAGTTGCGCCGCAAATCAAGGCGCAAGCGGAGTTTCAAGACCCTGTTTTGACAGGAACAGAATATCTCTGCCCAAAATGTCAGGTGGTACTTGAACCCGGCTTGACGCAATGCTCCGGCTGTGCCGTTCCCTTTGCCTACCCCGTTCCCGTCTACAAAATGCCGCTCCGAGAAGCGGAACAACTGAAGCGAGAGCAGGAACAAGCGAAGCGCGAACAAGAAAAAATCGAACGGGAAGAAGCGGCGCGGCAAAAAGCCGAGGCACAAGAACTAAAGAATGAAGAAGCCCGGCGGAAAGCTAAGGTGGTGAAGGACAAGTTTACGGCGGCTGTCAAGCCTGTGCCGGGCACCTATGAAGAGCAAGAAGCATATAACCAAGCACGGGTGCAGGAAGCAACCGCTCGCATGGAAGCAGAACGAGAAGCAAAAGAACGAGAAGGGGCTGCGTATGTAGAAGCTCTTTTTCTCCTTTCTTGCCTTGTTAGCTATCGGTGGTGTCGGGGGCGGGATATGGGCAATAGTGGCCTCATCTCATTCGCCTACTAGAAGCTACCTCATAAACGTCGTGGCAAGATAATGATGCAGCTAAGCTGGACAAAGCCGAGAAAGTTCCGCGCCTTGACATCTGGGCGTCCGCATATCATACTTATCCCTGTTGTACAAATGTATAATAGGGATAGGTTTTTGCCGATATTCGGTTTGAGGTATACAACGGATGGCACAAAAGATGATAGGGCAAGAAACAGTACGCACCGGGCTAGGCAAATCCCGCAAAGCAGCTTCTTCTGCTAAGGGCCTAGTAACCGGGGGCATGGCAACGGAAGAAGTTGTAATCAATGTTCCTCATTCCGAGGCACAAGAATACCCGGAAGTGAATGCTGCCATCAAGAAAGGTCTCGCAGATGTTGCGGCGGGACGGGTCACAAGAATGTCTTTTGCCGAGTATGCAGACATTTCCGTTGAAGACTAACATGGAAGCCTGATGCGCTACAAATTAGATCTGTCTGATGCTGCGAGAGAAACGATCAGGCAGCTTGCCGCGCAGCATGACAAAAAAGTTGACAAGGTACGAAAAGCCCTTGCGCTTATGGAAACCAACATAAAGCATCAGGGACTGCATACACACTCTTACGATAGCATTACGGGAAACAATGGCGAAAAAGTCTTTGAGGCGTATGTTGAAAACCATACACCGGGGGCTTTTCGTATTTACTGGCATTATGGACCAGGGCAAGGAATTATCACTGTTCTTGCTATCACCCCTCATCCCTAAAGACTGATGCGCTTCCGTATCCGGCGCCAGTATCATAATTTCCCGCCTCCATATTCCTCCACCACTTTTCCTTATTCTACCTGTGAACGCTGCGATTTGGCGTCTTGGAACGTCTGCATTGGAACCTCAACCGGCTAGGGGAAGCGACGCTTTCAGAACATCCTGCAAGGGCGTCGCAGGCCGGCCGAGGAGGCGGGCGAGCGCTGGGTCAATCGGGGCGAACTGGCCTTGCCGGCTTGCCGCGAAGAACTCCAAAAGGATGTCGGCCATCGGTTCCGGGACGCCTTTGGCGATTTGTGTGGCCCGATACTCAGCGTCGGGTACGATGGCCCGCCGGATCGGGCGGCCCGTTAGCTCGGAAGCAAGAGCCGCGACGCCGGCCAGGTCGAGCGTCTCAGGGCCGGTGAGGGCGGGGGTCACGCCGTCAAGCACGTCCCCAGTCAGGGCAATCGCCGCCGCTCCGGCGAGGTCAGGGTGAGCCGTGTAGGCAATCGGCCCATCTTCCGGCGCGGCCAGCTCGCCCGTCGCCGGGGCGTCGCCGAGCAGCCACCGCGCCGATGTCGCGTAATAGCCGTTCCGCAGGGCCGTGTAAGCCACGCCGCATTCTCGCAGGGCCGCCTCGGTCGCGGCATGACCGCCCATCATGCGGACCGACGCAGCCATGTGGCTCGTATAAACGATTCTTTGTGCGCCCGCCGCTTTGGCGGCGTTGATTGCCGTGCGATGCTGCTGGGCCGCCGCTTCGCCGAAGCTGTTGACCGACACGATCAGCACTCGCGTCGCGCTCTCAAAGGCATCGGCAAGGCTAGCAGGGTCATTGAAATCTCCCCGGCGGACGCGGACTCCTCGCGCATCGAGTTCCCGCGCCTTCTCCGGGTCACGGACGCTGACGCCGATTTGCGCGGCGGGAACGAGTTCAAGCAGCCGCTTCACAACAGCACTGCCGAGATGGCCGTTGGCTCCGGTGACAATAATCATGGTTTTCTCCTAATTCTGTAGTGTATCAATGGTACCATGAAGGTTTCAGAACGGAAGCGGCGGCGGTCGCCTTGCGTTTGGTCGCATCGCTGCCGCTTGAGGCCAACTCTTGCACGCAATTTGCTATAATAAAGCATGGCTTCTACAATTGCGGCTTTTTACCGCTTTACGCCCGTGGACGATGCACCTGCCTTGCGGGCTGACTTGAAACAAAAGCTGGCGCGGCTTGACCTCTGCGGGACGCTGCTCCTGGCGCCGGAAGGCATTAACGGCACGCTGGCGGGAACGGACGCGGCGATTGATGCTCTGCTGGAGATTTTGCATGGGCAGTTCGGCCTGCCGCGCGAGGACGTGAAGTTTTCGGAAGCGTCTGAAAAACCATTTCACCGCTTGAAGGTGCGGGTTAAGCGCGAGATTATCACGTTCCGCCAGCCGAACGCGGACCCGTCAGTGCAGGCAGGCCAATATGTCGCGGCAGAAAATTGGAATGCGCTGATGGCTGACCCGGACATCTTGCTGCTGGATACCCGTAATGCCTATGAAACGCGGCTGGGCAGCTTTTCGGACGCGCACGATCCCGGCATAAATCAGTTCAGCGAGTTCGCGGACTATGTCCGGCAAAACCTGGACCCGGAACAGACCCCTAAAGTCGCTATGTTCTGCACCGGCGGCATCCGCTGCGAGAAAGCGTCGGCGTTTCTGCTGGGGGAAGGCTTTGCCGAAGTGTATCACCTCCAAGGCGGCATTCTGAAGTATTTGGAGGAAGTTCCTGCCGAAGCAAGCCGCTGGCAGGGAGAATGCTACGTGTTTGACCACCGCATGGCAGTCGGCCCCGGACTTTCAACGGGCCGCTATGCGATGTGCTTTTCCTGCGGCGAAGCGCTTAGCGAGGCAGACCGAAACCATGCCGAGTTTGAGGATGGCGTTTCCTGCTCTTTTTGTTACGCAGAAACGTCGGATGCAGACAAAGCCCGTTTTCGGATGCGCCACACTCAGGTGACTGGCTCTTAGGCTTTATTTTTCATCTTTTCTTCATAAATTCCTGGTCAATTTGCTATATCCCAAAACTCATGGTACAATTGCCTATCAATGGCGAGCATAACACAACAAGCGCAAACAGCGCAGAATAGGGCTGAAAATAGCGGCGCGGAAGCGCGGCGAATGCTGGAACGGTGGGGCGCGGCCCCGCTGCACTTCTTCGCCCTGCTGCCGGACAAGCGCTACCTGCTGAATGAACCCGGCGAGCCGGAATGGGGCGTCGCGTACCGTGTCGTAGGCCGTCAAGCGCTGGCGCTCGGCGATCCATTCGGCGATCCTGCCGCCGCGCCGGAAGCTATGGCGAGTTTCGCCGCGCTGTGCCGCCGCCACGGGTGGAAGCCTGTCTGGTATCAGACTACGGGTGCAAACTTAGAAAAGTACCGCCATGCCGGTCTGCAAGTGGTGAAAGTCGGCGAAGACGCCCAGATTTCCTTGACCGACTTCTCGCTGGCGGGCAAAAAGTACGTCAAAATGCGGAACGACCTGCGCCGGATTGAAAAAGCAGGCGTGGTGCTGGAAACCTACGGCCCGGATGCGCCGCCTTCGCCCGAAGTCGCAGCGGAAATGGATGCGATCTCGCAAGGCTGGCGCAAGGCACACAACGCAGGGGAAGGCTGGTTTGCGATGGGCGGGTTTGATCCCCAAAGCCGCTTGTTCGCCGAAAGCCGCTATTTTGCTGCGCGTGACACCCAGACAGGCCGGATGCTGGCGTTCACCAGCTTCGTGCCGATCTTTGGGGTTATTTCAGTGCAGGGCTGGACGCTGGATTTGATGCGCCGCCAGGCGGGCGCCCTGCACGGGGTCATGGATTTTCTGATCGTTTCCGCAGGAACGCAGTTCGCTTCGGAAGGCGCACAAATCCTGAGCCTCGGCTTGTCGCCGCTGGCCGGAGACGATGACCCCGCAGAAGCCGCCGCCACTTCGCATATTCGGCGCTTTTTGTATACGCGCCTGAACCGAGCGTACAACTTCCAGGGCCTGCACACGTTCAAAGCAAAGTTTGCGACCCACTGGGAGCCGCGCTATTTCGCGTATCCGGGACGCCTTGCACTGGCATCAGCGTCGGGCGCTGTCCTCAAAGCACATCTCACGCCGCCAGCCTCCGCGAAACCACGCACTGTTTGGCACGTTCGCTCCAGCCAGCGCCGGGCACTTGTCCTATGCGCCCTAGTGCTGCTGGGCCTGGCTCCCTTCGAAAAGACGCTTGCCAAACGCGCTGCCACTCACCCAGCCCATTGGGTCCACCTGCGGCCTCTCAGCTACGCGCATCTGAACCTGCACCACTGGCGCCGCCACTCTCTCCGCGCTTAAACAAAACCGGCCCGAACATTGGGCCGATAATCCCAGCCAGCTTTGCCAGCGGCTTTGCCACAGGCGGCAGCCCCAGCACTGGCCGCAGGCGTGCGAGCATTTCCTGCGCGAAGCCCAGCAGCTCACGCGTTTTGGCCTGTCCATCGCTTCGGTCTTGCAGCCAGAACAGCACAAACAGCAGGTGCGCAGCATACAGTAGCGTCGTCATCTGCTCCGCCTGCCCCCGCTTCGGCGTGTCTGACGCTCCAGTCACGACCCGCTCAAAAACGCACCAAATGCGCGAGCGAATTCCCGCAACATTGTCCCCCAGCACCGCCACTTCCGAGTCCGGGGCGAGGCCTGCCGCAAACAGCGCTCCCATGGTTTCCCGGTGCGCTCCCAGCCGCCCCAAGTGCGCTTCCATTGCCGATCCAAACCGCCGGGCCAGCGGCGCAGGCGGCAGTGCATTAACTTCTTCTTCAAGCTCATCCGTCAAGCGCTCATACAGGGCCAAGATAAACTCTTCTTTGCGGGCAAAGTAGCGGTAGGCCAGCC
The DNA here is from genome assembly GCA_964246575.1 of uncultured Armatimonadales bacterium. GTDB lineage: Bacteria > Armatimonadota > Armatimonadia > Armatimonadales > Capsulimonadaceae > JANXMY01. The sequence goes on along the minus strand of CAXTRL010000082.1, from coordinate 2,377 downwards.
CCAGCGAACAGCTTGCGGCCCCAGCGATGTCCCGCATTGTAGTCTCGGCATAGCCTTTTTCGGCAAACAGCGCCAGTGCGACTGTCAGAATATGCTCCCGCGTCTGCTCGGACTTCTTCGGCGCTTTAACGGTCATGGTCTTCTCCAAAATAATTACTGAACATGTTCATAAAACAGTTGACATTGAGTCTGCAAGTGGGTATCCTTCTCATGTCAGTTAATGAACACGTTCATTATACCACAAGAACAGGAATAGGAGTATTCATCATGCAGACGGAAATTGTAACGACCTACGGAATTTATCTGGCTCTTAGCCTCGGATTGACAATCTGGGTGGCACGGACCCTTTTTCAAAGTGGGCGCGTCTTTCTCGTTGATGTTTTCACCGGCAACGAGACTCTCGCAGACTCAGTGAACCATTTGCTGATTGTCGGCTTTTATCTGGTGAATTTGGGTTATGTCAGTTTGGCTCTCAAAATCAGTTCCCCGGTCGCTACGGTGCAGGACAGCATCGAGGCACTTGCTGCTAAGATGGGGTTTGTTCTGCTCGTGCTAGGCGCGATGCACTTTTTCAACCTCTTCCTGTTCAGCAAGATTCGCAGCATGAGTTTCCGCAGCCGGAACACTCCTACCGCTCATTGATCCGCTTCCTCTGCGAAGCAAAACAACGTCGCCGTCACTCGCGGGAGGCACATCATGGCAGATACAAATATTAAAACTTTGCTGGGACAGCTTCGGGAGATTTTCGATGTGGACGCTTTTCTGAAGCAGGAAGTCAGCCCGCGCACGATCCGGCAGTATTACACGGACTGCGCCTGGGTCTACGGCCTGCTGCATTCACCCGCCGGGGCGATCCATCTCGCGCTGAACTACGAAGGCCGCTACAGCGCAGACGGCTTTTACGAGCAGCCGCGCCTAGTCCAGAAGCAGATCACCGCACTGGGGGCGAAAAGCGTTCTGGAAGTGGCCTGTGGCAAAGGTTTCAACACGCACTGGCTGGCGCCCCGCAACGCGCAAACGCAGTTTTGCGCCGTGGACTGGACGCCGCGCCATGTCGCAATTGCATCGCGCAAGCCTCGCCCTAATGCTGCATTCGCGGTCGGCGACTACCAGCGCCTCGCGTTTGCCAACGGCGCATTTGACCTCGTCTTTGCGATTGAATGCCTCTGCTACGCCCGCAGCTTGGGCGAAGTTCTGGCGGAAGCCTACCGTGTCCTGCGCCCCGGCGGGCGCTTGGTGCTGACTGACGGCTTCCGGCGTCCCGGCCTGGAAAAGCTGGAGCCTGCTATGCAGGTCGCCGCGCAGCTTGTGGAGCTGTCCATGAACGTCGAGCAGTTCTGGGACATCGACGTGTTTGTCCAGACTGCCCAAAGCGCCGGCTTCCGGGTTCGGGAGCAGCAGGATTTATCCGACGCCATCCAGCCGAACCTGCGCCACTTTCAGCGCATCGCCCAGCTTTACCTGCGCTGGCCGTCCCTGGCACGCTGCCTGACCCGCCTGCTGCCGCCGTACCTGGTCCGCCACGCCGTCACCGGCCTGCTCGGCGCAGAAACGCTCAAGTCGCAGGCGCAGGGGTATTACGCTCTGGTGCTGGAAAAGCCAGCAGCTTGATATATAAGATTGTTGGGCCAGGATTGAAATTCTGGGCTGAGTAGCCTTCGGCTGGTTGTCCTGGCGCAACTGCACCCGACGTGGACAAAAGACACCAAAGCTGTTCCTTATCTTCTGTCCGCAGGACAGTATGCCTGCGGCATTACTTCGTATATCCTTCGGATTACTTCGTATCGGCGCGAAGCGCCCTCCAGCCCAGGATTTCAATCCTGGGCATTCTCTGTCGCCAAAACCGCCCACTGAGGCGTTCCGCTTCATGGCAGAGCTACTGAAACTCAGCAGTTTTGCGTGTTACTTGCCTACCCAAATCGGGTATAATAGAGATGCAAAACACAATGCCGCAATGAAGCGGCACCGCCACATAGTCAAAGGAGATTCTATGGCACCCACCTTGAACCAGGAAATCGGCATCCGACGTGATGCCGAGGTTACGCTTCCGGCAGTGCAGCCGGAACATTTGGACACGCCCCTGAGCGCCGCTCTGCCCCGCAATGTCGCGGGCCGGCAGCGATCCGCCTCGCGGGCAAAACTGCGGGTGAACTGGACGGAACTCAGCACAATCGGCCTTGCCGCCGGCTGCGCGGTCCTTTCCGTTTACCGTTTGCTTTGGGCGATCCACTAAGATCGTCCTGCACGAATGCAAGCCTCATGCAAGAAACGCCGCCGGCATCTGCCGGCGGCGTTTTTGTGTTTGAAGATGGTGGCCCCCACCCCCAGCCCCTCCCCCATCAGAATGAGAGAGGGGAGCAATACAGAAAGAACATAG
>CAXTRL010000081.1:0-11952 GCA_964246575.1 uncultured Armatimonadales bacterium | reverse complement strand
TCAATGCGGCGAACGCGCAGAGACAGGTCAACGTCCTGCCCAAAGCTCTGCGCCGGCGGGTCGGCATCAGTTCCGTTCGCCGCCGTGCGGGCCAGTGTCAAAGTTTCCATGAACGTAGTATACCTTCTAAATGGTGCGACGCATTTGTTGTCCACGGAATGAAGACCCACGCAATGAATTGCATGGCTGAAGAGCACTGCGTGCTGGCTGTCCTGCGGACAGAAGAGCAGTAAGTAGAAGACAGGCGTCCGTTGGCATTCTTTTGTCCGCAGGACAACCAGCCGAAGGCTCTTCAGCCACGGATTTCAATCCGTGGAAACGATAACCCACTGTACCACGGATTGACGGCAATTTTGGTGAACAGCAAGCAGGCAAAACGTATGCCAAGAAGTCTTTGCAAGATACTGGCTATTCTGTGGTTTTTGCTGTATAATCAATCTGCCCCTAGAGACGACGGCGGCCCTGTGTGCTGCCGCTTCTTCTATCCGGTCATTCTTCTCTGCTTCTTCGGCCCTCAAGCTCAGCTTTTTCGGCCCCGAAGCGAGACGCATTTTGACGATGTTTATAGAAAAGGAACTTATCTCATGTCCAATGACCTTCTGCACGACGCGGTCAGTCGGCGTGTTTTCCTGGCACGCATGACGGCGGCGGGACTCGGCACGGCGGCGGCGGCACTTCTCGCCGGCTGCGGCGGCAGCAGCAACAACAGCGGCCCGACCCTCGGCACCACCGGCACCAACCCGCTCGGCAACTTCGCCGACCCGACAAACTTCCCCGGCATCCCCGGCCAAAACGAGAACGTCGTTGTCTTGAACTTTGCGCTGACCCTGGAAACCCTGGAAGCGGACTTGTACCGCCAGGCCCTCAACATCGCCGCCGGCCAGCCGATCACCGCCGCCCTACCGGCGAACAATGCGAATGCCTACTCGCTGGCCGTGTCCCCAGGAACGCTGGCCGGACCGCAGGCACAAGTGGGCTTCCAGTATTTGCAGCAGTTTGCGTACATTGAAGCAGCACACCGCGACTTCCTGCGGGCGTTCATTCCGACGCTCGGCGGCACGGCTGTTCCTGCAAACCCGAAGGGCTACAGCGCGGCGGCGGCGGGCCTTGTTCCCGGTGCGAGCTTGTCCACGATCCTGACGGTTCTGCTGACGGCGGAAGAAACCGGCGTTTCGGCGTATCTTGGCGCAGCGAGCTTTTTGAAAGACCCGGTTCTGGTGCAGGCGGCGTCTTCGATTTACTCGACGGAGTCTCGGCATTCGGCGGTCATCAACCTGACGCTCGGCATCATCACCGGCAGCCCGCTTGCAACCGCCGCGCCCGGCCCGTACAACTTCACCAAGGGCGCACAGCCAGTGGGAGCAGCGAAGATTCCTGGCACCTTCCTGAACGGCTCAACCGCCGTGTATCCGGGAACTGCGGAATTTGCATTGGCGCCAACTCAGGTATTGAACGACATCAAGCCGTTCTTTGTCATGTAACCCATTTTCAACGAAAGGCTTCCTTTTCATGAGTGATAAAATTCTTTCCGGGGCCGCTCTCGCCGCCGCAGGAGTCGCCGCCGCCGGCCTTCTGTCCGCCCGCAGCGCCCAGGCCGCAACGCCCACGACCCATGTGACCCTGTACTTCTCCACGCCCCCTCCTGGCACCGTGGCGGGCGACCCGAACGTCGTCCAGATCCCAAGCACGTCCACGAACTTCACTTCGCCCAGCCTGGACGTTCAAATCCTGAACTTCGCGCTGTTTGTGGAAACCCAGGAAGCCGCCCGGTATGTGCAGTCCATCGGCCGCCTCACCAGCGGCGGCACCGATGACTTCGGCAATCCGGTGACCGGACTGGGCCTAACGCCCAACACGACCAACAACCTGGATGTGACGCTGGTCATCGGCTTTGCCCAGACGGAAATGCAGCAGCGGGACATTCTTGCGACCACGCTGTACGGCAGCCCCGGCGCCAACCCGTTCCTGAGTACGACCACGTCCCAGTATCGGTATGACTTCGGCATTAACAACCTTCAGCGGTCGGACGTGGTGGCAAACCTGTCCGTCGCCGAGACCATTGGTGTGGCTGCCTACCTAGGCGGTTCCGGCCTGCTGTCCATCGGGTCAGCGCTCCTCGCCCCTGCTGCGTCGTTCCTGGGCGTTGAAGCCCGCCACGCCGCGTCGCTGGCATATGCCGTCAACATGCTGGCCGGCACTCAGGTCCTCCAGACTGCGCCGTTCGCCACGGATGTCAACACGCTGCTGAACGGCGGGCACATCCCCGGCGCGGATAATCCCCTGACCGCCGATCAAATTCTGAACACGGGCGGAATGGTAGCGCCCGGCCTGCTGCCGCCTGTTCTTGCCGGCAAAACTCCGATCATCACCGGCCCAACTGGGTTTACGTTCCGGCCTTAATAGCCGCAGTCAAAGCAGCACCCGGTCTGTCCCTTCGGGGACAGGCCGGGCGTTTTTGTTTCATCCTGCCTTCTTTGGGCGCATAATACCAAAACACTTTTTTGGAGAACACCATGTCTGAACAAGTCGCAAACCAATTCATTCAAGCGCTGTGGACGCTGGAAGAAACCAAAGACGCGGAGCCGCTGGCCGCGCTGTACGCTGAAGACGCGCTGGTCGGCAATCTCATCGCGCCCGACCAATATCAGGGGCCAGACGGAGCCAGGACGTTCTGGACCGAATATCGCGGCTCGTTTGAGACGGCGAAGTCCAAGTTCCGCAACGTCATCGCCGGCGACGGCAGCGCCGCGCTGGAATGGACTACGGAAGGCACGAGCTTAAACGGCTCGCCCCTATCCTACTCCGGCGTCACGATCTTAGAGATAGAAGACGGCAAAGTCACCCGGTCGTCCGCGTACTTCAACCCCGCCGACCTGGGCCGGCAAATGGGCGTGAAGTAGGAGGTCCCCACCCCCAGCCCCTCCCCCGCGACGGGAGAGGGGAGCCAGAGAAGAATATCTTACTCCCCTCTCTCGTTCCGACGGGGGAGGGGCTGGGGGTGGGAGCCTCCTTGTGCTACAATAACTTCATATGACCGAGAACGATGAATTGCTGCTTTTGCGGGCCATGCTGCGGGCGTCGGACTACGGCGTCCTGATGTCCGATGCGACCCGTCTGGACCGTCTCTGCAACCAGCGGTTTTGCGAGATGTTCAGCTTGGACAGCCTGGAAACGCTGCGCTCTCAGCCGAACTATGTCCGCACCGAGCTTGCGCCGCGCCTTAAAGATGCCGAAGGATTTGTTCAAACGCTGGAAGTCGTGTATGCCGATCCCAAGCGCGTTTTAGAAGACGAAGTGGAGCTGATCGCGCCGAGGCCGCGCCTGCTGCGGCGCTATACGGCCCCGGTCTTGGATGAAAACGGCACGATTATCGGGCGGGTGTGGACGTTTCTGGACATCACCCGCACCCGCCATATGGAAGACAAAGTGCGGGCGCAGGCCGGGCAGCTTAAGGAGCAGTCCCGGCAGCTTGCATCCGCGCTGAAAAATGTCACCGGGCGCTTGGACAAAGCTGAAAACACGCTGTCACTCACGCAGCACCAGCTTTTTGAGACGGAAAAGCTGTCGGCGGTCGGGCTGCTGGCGGCATCTGTCGCCCATGACATACGGAACCTGCTGACGCCGCTGACAATTGAAGTCTCGCTGGCCGATCAGGACGATCCCGCCCTGCGGGCCGAGGCGCTTGCCGCCATGCGTCGGCAGATAGACGGGCTGGCCCTGCTGACCCACCGCCTGCTGGCCTTAGCCCGGCCTGAGACTCTGGACCGTCAGCCGACGGACCTTGCCGCGCTGGTGTCCCAAATCCTGCGCCTGGTCCAGCCGCAAGCCGTTTCGGAAAACGTCCAAATCGTTTGCACGGTCTCGCCGCGTCTGCCGCTCGTATCCGCCGACTCCGTGCAAATCGAACAAGTGCTGGTCAATTTGGTCTTGAACGCGGTTCAAGCCATGCGGGCGACGGGCGGGGGAACCTTGTCTTTGACGCTGGATCGGTACAAAAATGGGGCGAGAGTGCGGGTTGGGGACACCGGTCCTGGCATCACGCCGCAGAACCGGCGGCGCTTGTTTGACCCGTTCTTCACGACCCGGCCTGACGGGGCCGGCCTCGGCTTGTTTTCCTGCCGCCGGATTGCCGACGCCCACGGCGGCGCGATTGCCGTTCGCAGTCGCCCCGGTCACACGCAGTTCACGCTGCGCCTGCCGTCTTTGCCCTGCCTTAGTATAGGAGCCGCGCCATCGCCGGAAAGATCTTAATTGTTGAAGATGACCGGGCCATCGTGCAGTCGCTTTTGCGGCTGCTGTCGCGGGACGGCTACTACCTCCATGCCGTCTTGACCGGCGAAGACGCCGTCACGCACCTGCGGGAAGATCCCGCCTACGATCTGGTCCTGCTGGACGTTGCCCTGCCGGGCATGGACGGCTTCGCCTGCTGCCGCTCCCTGCGGGCGCTCGGCTGGCGTCGGCCTGTTCTGATGCTGACTGGCCGCTCCGGCACGACCGACAAGATCAACGGCCTCCACGCCGGCGCGGACGACTATATCACCAAACCGTTTGACCCGAGTGAGCTGCTGGCCCGCGTGCAGGCCCACCTGCGCCGCTCCCGCGAATATGCCGTTCCTGACGAAGAAGCCGCCGAGCTTCCGCTGGGTCTCGGCCGCGTGCTGGACCTTCGCAGCCGCGATGCCATCATTGACGGCAAGCCTGCCCGTTTGACGGACCGCGAGTACGAAGTTTTGCTGCTGCTGGCCCGGCAGCGCGGCACCGCTATTGATAAAACCTGGCTGTTCCAGCAGGTCTGGGGCAACGCGCCCGAAGAAGGCATTAAAGCCCTGGCCGTCTACATCCGCCGCCTCCGCCGCAAGATTGAAGCCGACGAAGACAATCCCACCTGCATTCTGACTGTTCGCGGCTTCGGCTACAAGCTCGCCGGAAAGTAGCTTCATGGCAGAAACCGCTGACAGCGTCCGCCCCGCGTCTGCTTCCGAAATCCCCCTGCTGCTGGAAATCGCAGCCGCCGTGCAGGACAAGCTCATCCGCGCCGGAAGCGTTCAGCAGATCGCCGGTTACACACGGCAAAACGCAGCCGTGCGAGTTCAGCACGGCGAGCTTTATGTGCTGGAACAGTCGGGTCATCTCATCGGCAGCGCCTTTGTAGAGATGGTAACAGCAGGGCGGTTTCCACAAATCAGTGCCTGGAACGCCGTTCCTGCCGGGCATTCAGCGTGGTTTCTCTACGGCCTCATCATCAGCCCGGCTTTTCAGGGCCACGGCTTAGGCCGCGTTCTGCTTGACGGCATTTGCTGCCAGGAGTCGTTCCCTGCTCCTGTGGTTCTTCTTTTGGACTGTTGGGCTGGCAACGCTAAACTGCGGCAGTTCTATTTGAGTGCTGGATTTGAGTTTTGCGGCGAGTTCCCTGAAGAAGATTATTGGATAGCGGTTTTCCGAAAAGAGTTAAGCCCCATGCCATGAATGACATGGGGCTTGTTGGCATTGTTACTCGGCGGTCCACTGAGATTCAGCTTCGGAAGCGGTCATGTTCAGGGTGACGAACTCGCCAATGGACATAATGGCGGTGAGAGGCAAAAAGTGATGCTTGCCGTCTGCCTGCGAGTCATGGTGGGTCAGCTTGATGCGGTCGCCGTCCAGATGGTCCACAATGCCGACATGCTTGCTGTCCGTGCCGACGACTTCCATATGCTCTTTGATCTGCGCGTTGATTTCTTCGGGACTCATGGTATTCTCCTGTGAATGGTTAAGTAGGCGCTTTGGTGCAGGGCCAATTTACCCGTAAACCGCCGGGTTGAACCCGGAACTTTCTCAGAGCCGTGCGGTGTTTTAGAAGCAATATCAGGGAACGAAACGGAGAATTAGAAAATGGCGCAATTTGAGAAAGCGACGTTTGGCGCGGGCTGCTTTTGGGGCGTGGAAGCCGCTTACCGGCAGGTGCCGGGCGTGCAAGCCACGGCAGTCGGCTACGAGGGTGGAATTCTAGCAGACCCGACGTACAGAGACGTCTGCACGGACACCACAGGCCACGCCGAAGTGGTGGAAGTCGAGTTCGACCCAGCGCAGGTAACCTACGAGGCCCTGCTGAACGTGTTTTGGGAGAACCACAACCCGACGACCCTGAACTATCAGGGGCCGGATCACGGCACACAGTACCGTTCAGCGATCTTTTACCACTCGCCTGATCAGCAGGCAATCGCGGAAGCGTCGAAGGCCGCTTGGGACAAAAGCGGGCGCTTCAAGCGGCCCATCGTGACCGAGATCGTTCCGGCGCGGACGTTCTACGTCGCCGAAGATTATCATCAGCAGTATTTGGAGAAGCGCGGCCTGTCCCACTGCCACATTTAAGTCCTCATCTGAGCGCTACTGAATGCGATAAATCGTAAACGTATCGTTCTTGTAGACTTCAGCAAGATAAGACGGCGGCGCGGCGGTCAGCGCTACGAACGTGTGAAGTTCACCGTGCCGCTTAAATGTCGCCTGCGAAACATCGTTTGGATAAAATAGGTACTGCGCTCCTGTGCTGTGCAGGAAAGCCTCTCGGCCGGCTTCGGGGGTGAGTTTGTCAAACGCATCAGCGAACTCGGCATCTTTCTTGCCGTAAGAAGGTGTTTCGGCCCAGTGTCCTGCCCAGACCGCCCGGCCTGCCTCGCCCGGCAAGTAAGTACACAGGCCCGGAAAGCCGACCACAGCGGCGTTTTCCGGTGTGCTGGCCCGCAGCCAGCGGTACACATCCACCAAAGAGTTGGTCAAAAACGGAGCCAAATGCGTCTCACTTCGGTCATACTCTAGGTGCGTGCAGTCCCGCACCAGAAAAAGCGTGTTGGACGGCAGCGACGCCAGCACCAGCGCAGTGAGTGCCAGCGGACGCATTCGCGGCACTAAGAATTGCACCAGCCAAGCGGCCCCGATACCCGCCAGCAGGCAGAGCGGCAGATGCTCGCCCATCAGCATTTTGCGCTGAAACGCCACCGGCAAGTAGCAAACGAGAAGCCCGCCAACCGCCCAGCAAAGGGCGAACAGAAGGGGAAGGGAAATAGTCCCCACCCCCGGCGCAAGCGCCGACCCCTCCCCCGTCGGAACGAGAGAGGGGTTAAGAACAGGAGGCAGGCCACCCGCTAACTTCTCACCCCTCTCCCACGAAGTGGGGGAGGGGTCGCTGCTTGCAGCGGGGGTGGGGGCTTTCTTCAGCATCACCCACCCGGCCAGCAGCGCCAGCAAAAACACGACGCCGTACCCAAGCGCGTAATGCCACAAAGCCGGGGACAGCGTCGGGACATTGGCGCGTTTGCGAAAGACCGCTTCGGCGTTGAAGACGTAGTACATATACAGCGTCGTTGGCAGGGTCAATCCCAGCGCGACCGCCGCCCGCAGCCAGCTTTGGGCCATCCCTTTGCCGCGCCGCAGCGCCGTCAGCACCACCAAAAACAGCCCCCAGGCGGCAGACAGATGCAGAACGTCATACGAGTGCATGTTGCCTAGAATGCCGCCGCAGATGCCCGCAATAACCGGGTACTTCCAGCGGCCTGTCTGCTCCCCGAGAAGCAGCGCGTACAGCGCACCCAAGATCAAAAGCGTGCTAACCGTCATCAGCGCCGACGTGTAGATGCTCAGGAACGTGTATGCTTCCGGCTGCCAGGCGTCTACCGGACTGCCAGCCAAGTTCTTGTCTCGCCAGTGGCTCCAGACCATCCACCCGAAGCCGGAAGACAGGCAGGCAAAGCCGAACGCCGTCAGCCGAGCCGGAACATTGTCCGGCAGGCAATGGCGGTAAAAGCGGGACAGCAGCCAAAGCAGACCAGTCCCGCCCCCCACCCGCGCCACTTGCAGCGCCGCTTGCGGGGAGCAGTGGGTCAGGGCCATGAGGCGTCCGAGCAGCCAGAAAAAGACATTAAATTCTAAGTCTTTCTGGGGATCGGTCGTAAACAGGTTGTGCAGGAAAAAGTGGCCGTCGCCCATCTGCCGCAGCCAGGACAGATAATTGCAGTAATCGTCAATGTTGTACGCCGTGCCGATAAAGGTCGTGCCGGGGGGAACAATAAAATAGCCGAGCAGGTACGGCAGGCTGGACGCAAACAGCGTAAAGGCAATCAAAGCGCCGACGATGCGGCGCTCGGACACCCCCGGCTTACTCGGCATCGTCTTCCTCGTCCTCAGCAGCGTCTTCAGCAGCGTCTTCCTCCACCTGGGTCCTCAGCAGCGCCGCAGCGTTTTCCGATAAAATGCGGCTGCGGTCCGGGCGGGTCAGGGTCGGAGCGCTTTCCACCAAAGCCAGCGTCAGCTCCGGGCTGCCGCCGGGGAGGCCGCTGCCGTACAGCAGCTTGCGGGGCGTAATCGCCGACGACGCTTGGGCAATTTTGTCCGTGTCCAAGCTGCCTGACACTTCCAAGTAGATGTTCAGGTGCTTCTTTGCCGCCGCCACCGCGACGCGCCAGTCTTCACCGCCCATGCCGAGAAACACGAACTTCATGGCTGTAAATTCCGCCGCAATCAGCCGGGCTTGATGGACCGCTTCAGCGTCCGGGATCGGCAGCGCAACCGGCTTGGCATAGCGCCTCTGAGCGTTTAAGATTTCGCGGGCGTCTTCCAAAGTCACAGGCCGGCCCGGCGCAGCGAACATCGCTGCGCCGACCATGCCGCGCCGGTTTTGATGCCGCCGCTGCTCTTCCTGTGACTCCGCCGAGTACCCGGCGTTCAGCGTTACCCAGCCGAACAAGCCGTCTTCCGGCGCGACAATCTCGCGCAGGCGGCGGTTACCGGCCACAAAGTCGCAGTGTGCGCCGAGCGACGAAATCAGCGCCATGCCGGAAATCTCCCGGCGGCGCATCGTTTCTAGGACAGCCTCACGAGTCGCCAAATCAGACGAAAACGGCGTTGCGCCAAAGTAGGCGTGGGTATCAAAAGTAGGCATGGGTTACTCCTCACTCCCCGCCTGCCAGATTGCCTGGGCGTTGCCGGACAGCACCGCCGTTTGGTCGGCGTCCGACAAGCCCGACGACCGAACATAGCGCAGCGCGGCGGCGGCGGAGCGGCCCGGCGCATCGGAGCCGAACAAAACGCGGTGCGTGCCGACGGTGTCCCGCAGCAGCGGCAGGGCATAGGGTGCGGACAGCGCATGGGTTTCGACGTACAGATTTTCATGGAGGCGCATCAGCGTAATCGCTTCGGTCAGCGTGTCCGGCGAAATGCCGTCCAGCACAACAGCATGAGGAAAATCATCCAGCAGCCGGGCAAGCTGCGTGGCGTCGCCGCGCTTGTCCACACTGACCATAATCGGCATTCGCGGCAGCCGCCCCAGCACGGACAAAATCCGCAGAAACGGTGCAAACTCCAGCGGCCATCCCTGCAAGTGCGGAAAAAAACGCACCATCTCGAACGCATTCTCGGCGACGCTTTCAATCACCCCATCCTGGCCCCAGTAATGCACCGGGTTCAGCGTCGCAACGGGAATGAGGTGGTCATGCGCCCGGCAGGCTTTCATGGTCTCCGCGTTGCCTTCACCGGCTTCGTGGAACAGGCCATAAGTCGAGAGCGTCAGCCCCCAATCAATGCCGTTGGTCCGCATCGCGTCCACCAGCGTCTCCGGGCTGCTGTCCGCGTGCTGCGCGGGGTACGCCCCAAACAGTGTATTGACATCGGTAATTTCCATAGGTGTCTCTTACTTGCGCTTCCCTAGCCTCAGCACATCCGCCGAATGAAGCGCACGGAGTTCAGCGGCCTGTTCTCGGCTGAGGTCTTTGCGAAAATACAAATTCGTGCCGACATTGCGGCGATACTCCATCATTGCCGCCCGCAGGGGTCCGTCAAATGGATACCCTTCGCCACTGGAGTCTTCGCCATAGAAAACGCGGCAGCCCGGAAGTTTTTGTTCCAGCCACTCGGCGATGCCAACAAACAGCGGCAAGTGTCCCCGCTCATAACCGACACCGTAGTATTCTTCGCAGGTGTTTAGTTTCAGTAAGAATCCCGGCTCGCCGACGACATGCGCGAGGTCGTAATCTTCGCGCGGCAGATAGAGGAGAGGGCCGCCGCTATGAAAGTCTTCATCATTTAAGTCAAACTGCCGCATGAGATCCACGCCGAGTTCAGCCATAACACCGTCGGCGTGGTACTCGGTAATATAGACGTACATAACGGCGGCTAACGGCATAGAGTTCTCAGCGCCCCAGGATTGAAATCCTGGGCTGAAGGGCGCTACGCGCCGGCTGTCCTGCGGACAGAAGAACAGCAAACGTGTGAGTAGCGATTATCTTTCTTTTTGTCCGCAGGACAACCAGCCGAAGGCTCCTCAGCCCAGGATTTCAATCCTGGGCTTCCTTCACCATCCCCAGCGCCCGGTCCAAGCGGTTCACGCAGCGCTCGCGGCCCAGCACAGCGATGGCTTCAAACAAGCCGGGGCCGGTGGTGCGGCCGGACACGGCGACGCGGACGGGGTGAATGACTTCGCCGCCTTTGACCTTAAACTCGGCAATGGTAGCCCGGACGACTTCTTCGGTGGACGCTTCATCAAAGACTTCCAAATTCGAAAAGCCGTCGCGGACACGGCGCAGACGGTCGCCAACGCCAGGGTGGGTCAGCCACTTCTGGGCCGCTTTTTCGTCGAATAGATACTCATCGTCGCCGAGCAGGAAAAAGTCGGCTAAGAGAGGCGCTTCGGCCAGCGTCTTCATGCGCTCTTGTTCCAAAGCCAGAACGCGGCCAATATAATCCAGCGTTTCGGCGTCCGGGTCAGGCCCGACCAGCCCGGCGTCTTGCAGGAACGGCAGAGACTGGGCGGCAAGCTCCGGCAGGGGCAACTGACGCAGGTACTGGCCGTTGAACCAAAGCAGCTTTTCCGGGTCGCTAATCGGCGAACGGTTTAGGATGCCGCCCAGGTCGAACTTTTCAATTAGCTCCGGCACGGAAAACAAGTCGCGCTCTTCTTTGGGCGACCAGCCCTGCATGGCTAAAAAATTAAGAAGTGCGTCCTGCAAAAAGCCCTGGGCGGGATACTCCAGCGCCCCCAGCGCCCCGTTGCGCTTGCCGAATTTCTTTTTGTCCGGCCCCATCATCACCGGCAGGTGAGCGTAAATCGGCGGCTCCCAACCCAACGCGCGGTGGATGAGAATGTGCAGCGGGGCCGATGGCAGCCATTCTTCGCCGCGCAGAACATGGGAGATTTCCATCAAATGGTCGTCCACTTGGGCGGCCAGGTGGTAGGTCGGAAATCCGTCGGACTTCAGCAAAATCGCGTCTTCCAAAATGCGGTTCTGGACCGTGATCTCGCCGTAGACCGCATCGGTGAACGTCACTTCGCCTTCGGGCGGCACGGCGAACCGGACGGCCCCGTACTGCCCGCGTGTGGCTTCGTAATCCGCCTGCTCGGCTTCGGACAAGTGCCGGTGGCGGCGGTTGTAGCCGGGCGGCAGGCCGCGCTTTTGCTGGTCTTCGCGCATTCGGGCCAGCTCTTCCGGCGTGTCGTAGGCTTTATATGCCTTGCCTTCCGCGAGAAGCTGCGCGATATATTTGTGGTAGATGTCCAGGCGCTCGGACTGGACATAAGGCGCAAACGGCCCGCCGACGCCCGGCCCTTCGTCAAAGTCCAGGCCATATTCCCGCAGGGAGGCTAGAATCACCTGCACTCCATCGGCAGTCTCGCGGTTCTTGTCAGTATCTTCAATCCGCAAAATAAATGTGCCGCCGGTGTGCCGGGCATACAGCCAGTCCCAGAGGGCGGTGCGGATGCCGCCAATATGCAGCGACCCCGTCGGCGACGGGGCAAAACGAACTCGAACATTGGTCTCAGAAGTTGGCATAGGGAAATGATACCAGATTTTCGAGCATAAGAACCCCTCCCGCTCGTTCCTCGCTCCCTCCCCTGTTAGGGAAGGGCAATAAAGAACGAGATTTGTAACGCGAACACCCGCGTCATCTATTCCGTATTCTTCTAGCCCTTCCCTAACAGGGGAG
>CAXTRL010000080.1:0-12078 GCA_964246575.1 uncultured Armatimonadales bacterium | reverse complement strand
CCGCGCTTTTTATCTTTCGGCACCGGCAGATGGTTCACAAGTTCCGGCAGCAGGATACCAAGACCAATCGCCCCGCCAAAATACTCGTTCCTGAATTTGCCCTTCGTCACCGGCTTGGCAAGCTTTCCGGCTGCCGACAGGAACCCGACATGAGCGACGGCTTCCGTGACATGGGCCAGCGTTTCCACTTTGCCGAGCGCTTCCGTCGCCGAACCTTCCTGCCCTGTCACTTCCAAAGCCAGCCTCACCGCGCCTGACCCGGCGGCGACGGCGCTTGCGCTAAAGAGCGCTCCAATCCAGGTGTTGCGGCTCCAGATCGGCGTAGAAGTAGTAGACAGCAAAATGCCGGTGTACCCTGCCAGCAGCAGCCCCAATGGGATACCTGCCGCGTCGGCGACAATTCCCGCCGTTTCATCGACCACTTTCGCCCCGCCCGTCAGCGAAGCATCTTTACGCAGAAAGCGCAAAAATTCACGCAGGGCGGCAATGCCTCCCATCAGCGTATACACGGACAGGGTCCAGCTTCCGAGGTTCATCGGCGACTTCGGCTTCCAAATGCGAAGCATGTGATGAAAGCGGGTTCGGTCCCCCAAATCCCAGATCAAGAGTGGGGCGCAAGGCAAGGCAGCGAGAGCGGCAATCAGTGTCCCGGCCCGCGTCACGGGCCGCAGCTTGCCGTGACCGAAGCGGTCCGATAAACGTGCGATGCTGAACGCGCTGGATGACAAGCCGCCGAGAAAGAAGTAAATGCCGACTTCTTTGGTCCAAACCGGCGATTGCAGCAGGCTGATGTCGTAGTAGGCCGGGTCGCCGTTGTCTTTGTCGCCGGTGCTTTTCTTGCTTTTCGTGCCGCTTTCGGAAAAACCTTCGGTAAACGGCTTCTGCTTGGGCGTGAAGTCAATTAATTTGTCCGGCAGCGCGTCGGCTTTCTTGTCGGGCGCAATCCCGCCTGCTGTGTTCCAGCGTCCGCGCGTTTCGGTTCCGCTTGTCGTTCCCGTTGTTCCGGCGACATCAAAATCAGGCATCTGCGGCTCCCTTTGCCAAAAACATTCCCGCCAGCGCGGTCAGCGCGAGGCCCGTCAAGAGGCTTGCCGCATAGCGCTTGCCTTGATGGTGCAGAGGCTGAGGCGGACGCTCCGGCAGGTTGTAGCGGTTCGGATGATCTTCCAGCAAAAAGAACGAGTTCAGCGTGCCATAACCGGGCAGCGAGTCTTCGTCCGCGCCATACAAAAACGCCGAGGTATTGCCCTGCGCTTGCAAATTTTCGACGCGCTGGCGGGCATGTTCGCGCAGCTTGTCCACTGGGCCAAACTGAATAGATGCCGTCGGACAAGACTTGGCGCAGGCGGGCATCTCGCCGATGGTCTGCCGGTCATAGCAGAGCGTGCATTTGTGCGCGTGGCCGTCTTCCGACGACCGCGCAATCACGCCGAACGGACACGCGGACACGCAGTACCCGCAGCCGTTGCAGATGTCGGCCTGCACATAGACGTTGCCGTATTCGTTGTAGATCAGCGACCCCGTCGGGCAGGACTGGACGCACGGTGCATCTTCGCAGTGCTTGCAAACATCGCTCATCATCAGCCACCGGCTGCTGGTTTCGCCAATCTGCTCTTGGAACGCCACATGCCGCCAGGTCGTCGCCGACAGATGCTCGGTGTTGTCGTAGCTTTTCGCCGTGAAATTATAGCCGTCCGCCGGGAGCTGGTTCCACTGCTTGCAGGCCACTTCACAGGCTTTGCAGCCGATACACAGGCTGGTATCCGTGAAAAATCCCATCTGGTCTTGTCCGTCCGGCCCCGGCTCAGGCACTTCTGTCCGCTGCGGCGGAAACGCATTTTGGAGGCTTGCCGCCGCGTCGGCCCGCAGCATTTCTAATTGGATCATGGTTCTCTTCTATCTTGTTTCCGGCCCGTCTTTCCGTAGGTGCTTTTCTAAATGGCCTTCGGGCTGTGCGCCGGCGGCGGTGTTGGGGACCGGTTCGCGGCTGGCCCAGCGATGCTCCGGCTGCGTCGGCACCTTTGGCTGATCCGGCAGGCGTCCGGCACGAACACGGCAGGCAAAGACTTTTGCCTCGTGCATGGTGACGTTTGGGTCTGCGACAAGCGACGTCAGGTCGTTTGCACTGGAGCCGACAACTTCCCCGGCAAAGCCCCACTGGAACGGGATGCCGACTTGGTGGATCGTTCTGCCGTCAATCACCATCGGCTTGACGCGCTTTGTGACCATTGCCCGCGCTTCAATCGCGGCACGCTTGGATTCGCAGATCATCCAGCCGCCATGCTCAATGCCGTGCTCGGCGGCAAGCTCCGGGCTGATTTCAATGAACATGGACGGCATCAGCTCGTTTAGCCACGAATTAAAGCGCGACATTGGGCCGCTGAGATAGTGCTCAGTCAGGCGGAACGTGCAGGCGACGACCGGAAAATCATGCTCCGGGTAACGCGCCAGTTGATTGCCCGGCAGGTCCGCAAAGTAGCGCGTCGTCGGGTTGTCCTGCGTTGCGTTGTACAGCAGGTTCCTAGCCGGCGACTCCACCGGCTCATAATGAGTCGGCAGAGGCGCGTCTTTGGTGCCGCCGGGCGCGAACAGCCAGGCCAACCCGTCCGGGTGCATGATGAACGGCTGATCGCCGCCGATGGCCTTCATGCCGACCGCGTCTTTGGGTGCACGGTAAGACGGGTCTTTGTCCGGCTCAAAGTCCGGCTCATCCAGGCCGTCCCACTTCTTTTCTTCTTTGTTCCAGAAAATCAGCTTCTTGCGCTCCGACCACGGATTGCCTTCTGGGTCAGCGGAGGCACGGTTGTACAGGACGCGCCGGTTGTGCGGCCAGGCATAGCCCCATTTGGGGTCAAGCGGATTGTCCGGGGTGCGAACCCGGTCACGGGCGCGGTTGACGTCCGGCGCGGGCGTAACGCCAGAATAAATCCAGCAGCCGCAAGCCGTGGTGCCGTCGTCCTTGCACTCGTTGAAGCCCGACAGCAGCTTGAACTTGCCTGTGCTGGGATCAACTTCCGTGGTGTGGTAGCCGTTGATTTCTTGAAGCACTTTCAAGGCGTCCGGCTCACCTTCAATTTTGCTGAGGGTACCGTCCGGCAAGCGCGGATGCTCGTCGTAGTCATAGTCCCAGGTCAAATGCAGCAGCGGCTGGTCTTTCGGCGCGACCGAGCCTTCGTACAGCTTTTTGAGGCGCTTGCCTAAGTTGTACACGAACCACATATCGGAGCGGCAGTCATCCGGCGGGTCAATTGCCTTGTCGTGCCACTGGATAAGCCGCTGGGTATTAGTCAGCGTTCCTTCTTTCTCCGGCGACGACGCGGCGGGGATAAAGAACACTTCCGTGGCGACCTGCTCCGGCGGCGGCCCTGTCGGGTCGTTCTTCCAAAAAGTTGCGCTTTCGGTTTCGAACCAATCGGCGACTACAAGCCACTTGAGATTCCGCAACCCTTCGCGGACCACTTTGGCATTGACGGAACCTGCCGCCGGGTTCTGACCAAACAGGAAGTAGCCGTCAAAATCGCCCTTCGCCATGCGCTGGAAGGCCAAAATCATCGAGTAATCGTCGTCTAAGCGCGGCAGCCAGTTGTAGCAAAAGTCATTTGCTTTTGTCGCCGCTTCGCCATAGTAGGCTTTGAGCAGGCTGACCATAAACTCCTTGAAGTTCGCCCAGTAGCCAGTCGGCAAGCCCTCGTATTTGACATACTCGTCCAGCGTGTCGTGGGTCTCGTCCGAAGTCGGCTGGGGGAGGTAGCCCGGCAGCAGGTCATACAGCGTCGGAATGTCCGTCGACCCCTGGATGCTGGCGTGACCGCGCAGGGCCATGATGCTGCCGCCGGGGCGGCCCATGTTGCCGAGCAGGGTCTGCAAGATGCTGGCCGTGCGGATAATCTGAACGCCCGTCGTGTGCATCGTCCAGCCGACCGCGTAGCAGATGGCGCTGGTGCGCTCGCGCCCTGAGTTGTCGCAAAGCGTTTCGGCAACTTGGGCGATCTGCTCCGGCGTACAGCCGCAGATATCGGCGGCCTTTTCCGGGGTATAGCGCTCAAAGTGGCGCCGCAAAAGCTGCATCACGCAGTTCGGGTCTTGCAGGGTTTCGTCGCGCTGCACATAGCCGGATTTCTCCGTCGCGGAATTGGTCTGCGGCGAACTATGGGTGCTGGCCCCGCCTTCAATGCCGTGTCCGTGCAGGCCGCTCGACTTGGCGGACATCTTGCCCTGGTTGCTGTCGCCGCCTTCCTCGCCTGTAGCACTGCCTTCCGGCTGCTTATAGCTCCAGTGGCCTGCGGTCGGGTCGTAAGCGCGTGCTTCGGCATCGTAGCCGCTGAACAGGCCGTCCAGCGTTTCCGTGTCCTGAAACTCGGGATCAACAATTGTAGAGGCGTTGGAGTACGCCATCACATATTCTTTGAACCAGCGCTCGTGAGTAAGGACGTAGTTGACCAAAGCACCTAGAAACGCAATATCCGAGCCAGCCCGGATCTGAACATGCTGGTCCACCATCGCCGACGTGCGCGTAAAGCGGGGGTCAACATGAATCAGCTTGGCCCCATTGGCTTTGGCCTTCATCGGCCAGCGGAAGCCGACCGGATGCGCTTCGGCCATGTTGGAACCCATGATCAAAATGGCGTCGCTGTTTGCGAGATCCTGCAAATAAGAAGTGGCCGCGCCGCGGCCGAATGTCGCGCCCAGACCGGGCACGGATGCAGAATGTCAAATGCGAGCCTGGTTTTCGACGGAAAGCACACCTAGCCCCGCCGAGAACAGCTTTTTGATCAGGTAATTTTCTTCGTTGTCTAATGTCGCCCCGCCAAGCGTCCCGATGTTGCGAACTGCGTTGATCGGTCGGCCCTGGTCGTCTTTCTCGGTCCAGCCACGTTCGCGGGCTTCGTAGACTTTCTGCGCGATCCGCTCCATCGCCCACTCTAAAGGTTTTTCTTCCCATTCAGTGGCAAAGGGAGCGCGGTACATCACTTTCTTGACTCGGTTTGGGTTCCGTGCCAATTGAAAGACGTTTGCGCCTTTCGGGCAAAGTGTCCCTTCATTGATCGGCGAGTGCGGGTTGCCTTCAATGTCAATGATCTGGCCGCCTTTGGTATAAATATGCTGGCCGCAGCCGACGGCGCAGTACGGGCAAACGCTTTCGGTGACAGTTGCGCCATCAATGCGGGCGTTCTTGGTGAGTGTTTGGCGGCTGAACGGCTGCGCCTCACGCTTCGCCGCGCCCGCCTTTCCGCCGCTTTTTCCGAACAAGGGCAGGTTGAACATTGTATGATACCTCTTCTTTACGTACAGAAACAGGATACGAATTGATTGCAGGGGAATAACAAAGACTTGTCTCCACTTCTACCCGCGTTTTCCTGCTCGTCAATCTCGCGCCGCGAAAAATAAACGGGTATCATAGCGCTATGTCTGCACAACCCCTGCTCTACTACACGATGGAACAGTACGCTGAACTGGAAGAAAACGCTCTATATAAAAGCGAGTTTCTTTCCGGGCGGATCTACGCCATGTCCGGCGGCACGCCAGCGCACAGTGCCATCGCCGCAAATATCACCCGTGAGGTCGGAATTCTCTTCAAGCGCGGGCCGTGCCAAGTCTATAACAGCGACCTGCGTGTTGGGATCATGCCGCTGGATAAAGAAACCTATCCAGACGTGACCGTTGTCTGTGGGGAGTTGCACATCAATCCATTTGACAAAAACAGTGTTATCAACCCATCCGTCATCTTTGAAGTGCTGTCGCCGTCGACAGAGCGGTACGACCGGGGTGAAAAGTGGGAGCATTATCAGCGATTGGATTCCCTGCAAGAGTATCTGCTGGTGTCTCAGCACAAGCCGAAAATTGAGCAGTATGTCCGGCAGGAGAACGGCACTTGGATATTCACGTCGGTTGAAGGCTTAGACGCAGCAGTGACGGTCCACGGGGTTTCGCTGCTTCTTGCGGAAGTTTATGACAAGATCACGTTTCCGGAGACTGAGACTCAGCGAGAACAAATCCATGCCGAATGAAGAAAACACGCATCGTTCCGTCAGCACCGCGTCCGCCGGATCAGTTTCTGCGGGAGCTGCCTCCGCCGGAGCCGCGTCTGTTGGCACACTGGCGGCAGGAAGTTTTGCGTTGGGCGCACTCGCTGTCGGGGCGTTCGCATTAGGAGCGGCTGCCGTCGGCGTACTGGCAATCGGTCGCCTGTTTATCGGGAAGTCCCACATCAAATCGCTGGAAATAGATGAGCTGACCGTGCGGCGGCTGACGCTCGAAACCGGCACAGAGACAGGGGCGAGTTCGCCCATAAACTACAAAGCCGCTGTCAAAGAATTGCTGACGCAATTTGGTCAGACTGATGATAGGATTGAGCGCACTCAAGCCGAGACGGCCCAGCTTCGCGCGGAAACGCGGATTATCCTCACTGAACTAGAATCCCTTATGAGCACATCGAAGGCAACTGCCAATAGAACCGAGGAGACTCCTGAGCAAGAGCACACAGTATGACACCGTAGTCATCGGCGCGGGGCCGAACGGGCTGGCGGCGGCAATTAAAGTCGCGCAGGCAGGCCATTCGGTGTTAGTCGTCGAAGCCGCCGGCACGCCCGGCGGCGGGTGCCGGACTAAAGCCTTGACCCTGCCGGGCTTTCAGCACGATGTCTGCTCGGCCATCCATCCCCTCGGCTGCGGCTCGCCGTTCTTTGGGACGCTTGGTTTAGAGAAGTATGGACTGGAATGGGTTCACTCGGAAGCCGCGCTGGCGCATCCGTTTGATGACGGCCCGCCCGCGCTGCTGTATCAGTCGGTGGAAGCCACCGCCGCGACGCTCGGAGCGGACGCGGACAATTACCGTAAGTTGATGGCTCCCCTCGTGCCAAACTGGGCGGAACTGTCCGTCACCCTGCGGGAGCCGCTGCGCCTGGCCCGCTACCCGTTCGGCCTGGCCCGCTTCGGCCTCAAAGCCATGCTGTCGTCCCAAGTGCTGACCGACGCGGCCTTCACGGGCGGACGCGCCAAAGGCTTCTTTTCCGGCATGGCCGCCCACTCCATGCTGCCGCTGACGCAGTCGCCCAGCGGCGCGTTCGGCATGGCGCTTGGCATCGCCGGCCACGCCGTCGGCTGGCCGCTGCCGCGCGGCGGCTCTCAGCGGATCATTGACGCGCTAGTCGTACACTTGAAGTCACTCGGCGGGGAAGTGGAAGTCGATCACCGGGTCGAAACGCTGGATGAACTGCCCCCATCACGCCTCGTCTTCGGCGACATCACCCCGAAACAGCTTGTGCAGATTGGCGGCGACAAGCTTCCTGCTAGTTACCGCAGACAGCTTGAAGGTTACCGCTACGGCATGGGCGCGTTCAAGCTGGACTGGGCGCTGGACGGTCCGATCCCCTGGAAGTCGCCGGAAGTGGCCCGCGCCGCAACCGTGCATCTCGGCGGGACCCGCGCCGAATTGACCGCCTCGGAACACGCCGCGTCGCATGGCGAGATATGCGACAAGCCCTATATCTTACTCGCCCAGCAAAGCCTGTTTGACCCGACCCGCGCCCCAACAGGAAAACACACGGTCTGGGGCTACTGCCATGTCCCGAACGGCAGCACGGTAGATATGACGGAGCGTATCGAAAATCAGATTGATCGGTTCGCGCCCGGCTTCCGTGACCGCATTCTTGCCAAAAACGTCATGGACCCGGCGGCGATGGAGCGCTATTCCGCCAACTACATCGGCGGCGACATCAACGGCGGCGTCCAGGACTGGGCGCAGTTGTTCACCCGTCCCCTGCCCCGCTGGACCCCCTGGTCCACGCCTGTTCCCGGCCTCTACCTCTGCTCATCGTCCACGCCCCCCGGTGGCGGCGTCCACGGCATGTGCGGCTACTACGCCGCAATGGCCGGGCTTGCCTGGCTGAAGTCTGAGACCGCTTCTGGTCTTTCCGCAACTGTAGCGGGATGACAACAAGCCCCGTCAAGATGAACCCTGCTCCTAAGTTGAGAGGTATGCCCACAACTATCCGTACCCACGTCGGCCAGTGCCATAAAGACTGTTCGAGTACCAATCCACCGATTTCGCAACCACCCATACATAAAGCATAAGCCGGCCCAAAAACAGGCTGAATACGCGCCACCTCTCTGTTTCTCGCAGAGCGTCGTCTCCTGTTCTTGCCCAGTTGCTGCGGGTTGTCAAATAAAGTCTTCCGTGATAACATCATAGCCTCTCCTATAAAAGCCCGCTTCTCTATTTCTAACTAAAGCGGGCAACACGTTCCCCACCAGCATAAACTGTCATGCTTGTATCGCGCAAAAATCCGACCAGCGTTTGATTGTTTAGCTCGGCCAGGTCAGCCGCCAATGAAGACGCGGCGGAGACGGAGCAAACGACGGGGATGCGGGCCATGAGGGCTTTTTGGGTGATCTCAAAGGAGGCGCGGCCACTGACGAGCAGGATCAATGGCTCAGGATTGGTCCAGGGCAGCCAGCCCTGCTCAACCCCGTAGCCGATGGCCTTGTCGGTGGCGTTGTGGCGTCCGATGTCCTCATAAACGCAAAGGCATTCGCCGGACGCGGTGAACAGGCCGACGGCGTGGAGGCCGCCGGTGCTTTGGAACTGCTCTTGACGGCGGCGCAGGGTATGGGGCAGTTCCAGCAGAGTATCGGGGCGCAGGCTGCCGGAGGACGGCGGGGGCAGAGGTTCGGTCTGCATGGCGACGGCATCCAGGGCCGCTTTCCCGCACAGGCCGCAACTTGTACCGGCCATCAGTGTCCGCTGCCAGAGGCGCTCGGCGGCGGGCAGGGTGTTGAGGCGCACGGTAACGATGTTTGGGATGTCCGCTTCGACGGCTTCTCCAACATCGCAGTAGCGGATTTGGCCGATGTCCGCACCCGACACAATCACGCCTTCGGTCAAGAGCAGGCCGCGCGTGAGGGCAAAGTCATCGCCGGGCGTTCGCATGGTGACGGTGAAACGCTCGGAGCCGAGACGGATTTCCAGCGGTTCTTCGACAACCAGCGTGTCGTTTTTGCCCGTCCAGTGGCCGTCCCGCAGGCGTGTGACGGTTCGGGTTTTAATGGCTGTCGGAGATGACATGGTAGGTAAGTGTCCAGGACGCGGGAACGGGCTTGCCGTCGGCTTCGGCGTAAGGGTAGATAAAATAGTTCAGCGGCCCGGCTTTTTGCGGCGGGGACAGCGTCAAATCACGCCCGCGTGAGACGGCAACAGCGCTGCGTTCCAAAACCAGGCTGCCGAACAGCGAGGCGGACACTGCTTGCTGACCCGCATCAGCCCAGCGGCGGGCATCGGCGGCATCGAGTGGAAGCCAGCCCTTTTGGGGGTCTTGGAACCAGACCCAGCAGTGGTAGCCTGCAATTTTGCCATCCGTCGGCAGCGGATCGGCAACGGGAATGCCGGTTAAGGGAAAGCCAAACTCCAAAGTCGCCGGAATGCCGAGTGAGCGGGACAGCGAAATCAAGTAAGAATGCAGGTCGGAGCAGTTGCCGCTTTTGTAGTCGCAGACAAACGCCGAGTCGCCCTGCGCGTATTCCGGCGAGGCTTTCTTGTAGTCGTAGTGCATCGTCGCGACAACGTGCCTGAACAGGTCATGCTCTTTTTGCAGCATCGTTTTGTCGCCGAACGTTGCCTGCCTGGCGATGTTTGTAAATTTGCCGCCGACAGGAACACGGCTGTCCGAACCGATGTCCGAAGCCAGCGCAAACGACGGAACCGAAGTGTTACTCAAAATGCTGACCTGCTTCCGGGCAACCGTGAACTGCACAGTGACTTGAAGCGGCTGAGCCGGCTGCGTGTCGTGCAGGTACACCATGCGGTTGCCGTAATGACGCTCGGTGGTAATTTGATAGGCGGCAGGAGCAGTGACAGAAAGGCTTGTAATTGTCTGCCAGGAGCTATCTGAGGAGATCGGCAGCCAAACATCTTCTGCTTTCGTACCAGCCGGAGCCGCCGGAACTGTTGCCGTGTAGGTGAACCGCGTCGTGAGAACGCGCGGAGCATCGGCAGCCGCCAGCCTTGCACCCGTTAATGCCAGTGCGGCAAGGCTCAGAAGCGCAAATCTCTTCATCAAGTCTTTGGGTCTTCTTTCCGCGAAAATGGCGGAAGCGGATGGGAATCGAACCCACCCCCCGCGTAATGCGGGACACTGGTTTTGAAGACCAGGGAGGCCACCAGACCCCGAACGCCTCCAAGTTAATAATCCCCCCAGTCCTCATTACTGGGGGCTGGGGGGACTTCTACGTAACCTCAACATGACCCGCCGAGGCTTCAGTCACCATGCCAACAACCGAAGCAAAAACGCCGTGCGCGGTCATCGCCGCCCCCATCGCTTCTGCTTTATCCCCGGCAACCGACAGCAGCAAACCCCCGGATGTCTGCGGGTCAAACAGCAGTTCCGTCAGCGCAGCTTCCACCCTCGTAGTCACTGACACAAAGCCGCCGAAGTAGTTTTTGTTGCGCTCGGTGCCGCCAGGGCCGACGCCTTGACGCGCCATCTCCAATGCGCCTTCCAGCAGCGGCACCTCAGCGGCGTCAACCCGCGCGGTCGCTCCCGAAGCCCGCAGCATCTGGTACAGATGGCCTATCAAACCGAAGCCGGTCACATCCGTGCAGGCATTTGGACCGACTTCCGCAGCCGCGTCTCGCGCCGCCCGGTTCAGCGTCCGCATCGAGTGGAGCGCCGCGCTGACGGCCTCTTCGCCTGCGACTTGCTGCTTGATGCCGGTGGTGATGACGCCGATGCCGAGCGGCTTGGTCAGCATCAGCACATCCCCCACTTTGGCTCCGGCGTTGGTCCAGATCGCCTCGGGGTCTACTGTTCCGGTCACAGACAGGCCGAACTTGATCATGGGATCGTCTACCGTGTGGCCGCCGAGCAGCGCGACCCCTGCCGCCTGGCACTGGGCCAGGCCGCCGCGCAGGATTGCATTGAGGATTTGCGGGTCGGTGCCGGACGGGAAGCAGACGACATTGAGCGCCGTGATAGGAATGCCGCCCATGGCATAGACGTCCGAAAGCGCGTTAGCGACTGCGATTTCGCCGTAAGCAAACGGGTCGTCGACTACCGGCGTGATGAAGTCCACCGTCTGCACCAGCGCTTGGCGGGCGTTCAGGCGGTATATCCCAGCGTCATCCAGCGTCCCAAAGCCCACCAGGACATTCGGGTCACGCGGCACATTCGTAAACAGGTCTTTCACAGCAGCGTTCAGGTCCCCCGGACCAAGTTTCGCCGCTCAACCCGCGCCGGAGACCATTTCCGTCAGCCGTCTCGCTTTATCAGTCATCAGCATTATCACCTCCTCTCATTAAGAAGCATTCCAGAAGCGCAGGTCGCCGTCGCGGCGGGTCAGGCCGATGCTGTCAAGGTATTCCAGCAGCGGCACGGAAAACTTGCGCGTGGTGCTTAAAACTTGGTTCAGCTCAGAGACGCTCAGGCCGTCGCTGGCTGTTAAAGCGCTTTGCAGTGTCGGCTCAATGCCAGCAATCGCCGAGTGGTGAAAAACAACGGTGCGATTGCTGGTGCGGTCGGTCGCCGGGATGAGCGCCCCGGCTTCCACCAAGTAAAAGTAAAGCGTTTTGCGGCGGCGGTCGCGCTTCAGCACGGCGTCCAGCTCTGGCGGCTTCATGCCGCCTTCTTGGAACTGGGTTTCTATTTCGCGGGCGATTTCGCGCTCAATCGGCGACAGCGCGGCTTCCGGGGAATAACTATGCGCTCGCACCAAGCCGCCCACTGCTTCCAGTGTTCCCCTCTCGGACAGCGTATGGAGCAGCATCGTGTAGGCTGCCGGTTTCAGCATTGGCGGCAGTTGACGGCGCAGCTCTTCCGACGGCATCCCGCGCCGGGTTGGATGCTTGGTATGAAAGCTTGTTACGGCCTCAACCATTTGCACCGCAAGTGCGTCAAAAACGTCACGGTGCAGGACAAGCGCGGGCGAACAAACGACAAGCCGCAGTTCCTGCACTGAGAGTTCTTCGCGCAAGCCCAGATCAGAAGCAAGCTGCTTTGGATCGCGGCCTGCCGGGCCAGCCTCGCCCAGCTTCACCAGGAACCGCTCGGCAGCAGTGCCGGATGCCAGGGTCTGCACTTGTTCCAG
>CAXTRL010000079.1:0-12152 GCA_964246575.1 uncultured Armatimonadales bacterium | reverse complement strand
GTCTTCGGCAGTTTGTCGCCTACTAATTCGCCAAGCGCCATCAGCCTGAGCGTATTTGCCGCCTTCGGCATTGCCATCCACTTCAGCGGTGACGCTTCCAGAAACAGCGACGGATGCGTGAGCAGGTAGCTGCTGGTCAGCGCCGGAGCCATCATGCTCCTCGATCCGGCAATCAAGCCTAGCCCAGCCGCCTTCAGGTAGAGGTTCATGGTTAAATTTTTTGTCCAAACGTTTCGAAGTCAATAGGAGGAAGCTCGGAAACGCCCCGGCGCAGGGCAAGCTCCCATTGCGTGTGAATTTCGTGCAAATCCGGGTCGGTGGCGGTCATGCGGCGACGTCGATGCAGCTCAAGCTCGTCTTTGCCGTAAATCGCGATGTCAATCGGCGGGCCAACCGTCACATTGGAGCGCATAGTCGAGTCCATCGAGATAATGGCATATTTAGCCGCTTCTTCCAGCGGCGTTTCGCCGTAGCGAATGCCGCGCACGAGAATAGGCCGGCCGTACTTGTGCTCGCCAATCTGCAAAAACGGGGAGTCTTCGGTCGCCCGCAGCGGGTTTCCCTGTGGATACACCATGTAAAGATCGTGCGCCTGGCCTTTGATCTGGCCGCCCAAGATGAAGTGAACATTGAAACGGTATTCGTCGCGCTCTAAAGCCGCCCGGTCCAAATCGGACACCAAGCGCACCTGCTCGCCGATCACCCGCGCGGCGTCATACATCGACGGCGCGGACGCCAGCCCAACACCCCGGTCAAAGTCCCGGCCCAGCAGCGTGATAATACTCTGGGTCAGCGATAAGCTGCCGCTGACCAGCAGGACAAAGACGCGCTCGCCGGGCTGCACAAACGTATACATCTTGCGGCACACATTGACCTGATCGTACCCAGAGTTCGTGCGCGAGTCGGACATCATCACCAGGCCGTCTTTGGTCATGGCGCCTAAACAATAAGTCATCGTTTCTGTATCCCCTAATGTTTCTTTCGTGTATTCGGTGAACACTGCCCGAAATCCTGCGTCTCAACCGGTATCACACTTCTGCTGGAGGAAATTCACCCATGCTGCGACGCCTGCTGCCTTTCGCGTTAATCGCTGCCCTATGCCCGTCGGCTTTTGCCCAAGCGCCGACCGATCCGACACCGCCGGTTGTTTCGGCTCCGGG
This sequence comes from uncultured Armatimonadales bacterium, assembly GCA_964246575.1. Lineage (GTDB taxonomy): Bacteria > Armatimonadota > Armatimonadia > Armatimonadales > Capsulimonadaceae > JANXMY01. The sequence goes on along the minus strand of CAXTRL010000079.1, from coordinate 10,992 downwards.
CGATCCCACTGCGCCTGCACCAAAGCCTCACAACCACGTCGGCGGCAAGGTCTCCGCCGTGGACGCCGCCGCTAAAACGATCACTTTGACCCACGGCAAAAAGACCGTCGTGCTGTCAGTCCCCGACGGCACGAAAATCTACAAAGTCGGCGACGCCAAAGGCCAGCCCACCGGCACTTTTGCCGATCTCGTGGTAGACACGCGGATTAACGCGAACACCAACGGCGACGAAACTGCGCCGGTCGCCAAGAACATCCACATCCGCGCCCCCAAGAGTGAGGCGCCTGCGGCTCCGTAAAGCATTCCCGTAGGGGCAGGCCCCCGTGCCTGCCCTTCTTTATCCGTGCTTCTTGTCTGTTTCTTGAGAGTTACCCCTGCACCCGCTCCCAAATCTCATCCCGCGTCGCTGTGGCAACGCCCAGTTTGCGGACCACGACCGCGCCGGCGGCGTTTGCCAGCATCACCGCCTCTTGCGGGGTCGCGCCGGACGCCAGCGCCAGCGTAAGCGTTGTAATCGTGGTATCCCCTGCGCCGGTCCCGTCAAACACTTCCACTGGGTGGGCGGGCAAATTGAAAACATCTCCGTCACCCGAAAATAGCGACAGGCCATGAGCGCCGCGCGTAATCAGCACATTGTCCGCCTCGGACTTTCGCAGCAGCATTCGGCCCGCTTCATGCAGGGTGCCGAGGTCACTGCCGCCGTCGCCGAGCAGCAGGCCGGAGGCTTCCCCTGCCTCAAATACGTTCAGCGTGATCATGGTCAAGCGGCAATGGCTTCCAATTCCCTTCGGCTTCAAGTTCCCAGTGATGACCTTGCCCTCGGCCCGGCCCTGCTTGACAACAGACGCGACTAAATCCCGCACCAGCAGACCTTTTTGGTAATCCGACAGCAGCAGTGCGTCACAATTGGTAATCGCGTCCTGCAAAAACGCCAGCAGCGTCGCCTGCACGTCCGCGCTGATCGCATCGCGCCGCTCATGGTCTACCCGCACAACCTGCTGCGCCCCCTGCTGCGTGTGCGCGATGACGCGCGTTTTGAGAGTAGTCGGGCGTTCTTTGACCGCAACAAGCCCCGCAACATCTGCGCCCTCCTCCGCCAGCTTCTCTTTCAGCGTTCCCGCAGCGCTATCTTCGCCGACGATGCCGACAATGACCGCTTTTGCGCCCAGCGCACAGACGTTGTTGACGACGTTCGCCGCGCCGCCCGGCACAAACGTATGGCTTTCGGCGTCTACAATCATCACCGGCGCTTCCGGCGACACCCGGCTAACCCGACCCCAGACATACTCGTCCAGCATGACATCCCCGACTACAAGCACCCGCTTGTCGGCAAAATTGTCCAAAATCTCTTTCGCACGTTCTGCGTTCATTTTATCGTGATCCTCTGCGTTCCTTTTGCCGTTCGGCTGTAAATGACAATATCCGGCGATGGGTATGTCATGTCGTGCGGCAGGTGCCGCGAAGGAAGTCCTTCCCGGTCATCGTAGAGCGTCGCGGGAAACAATGCCGCCAGAGTATAAACGCGCTCCCCTAAAAAATTCAAGTAATCCATCGCTTCGGGAGTGTGCAGGCGCTGCGCATCATCATAGTCATACTCGCTGAGGACAACCGTTTCCGGGTTCTGCGCTTTGAGCGCGGCGAGGTTCCAGTCTTTGCCGCTGTAAAAAATTCGCGCTTTCACGTCCGGCGGCGTCACGACCTGCCATGCACCTGGGCGAGGCAGAGTAAAGTAAGGAGAAACTGGCGCAGTGCCGAACCAGGGCTGCACAGGAAAAGCAATCTTTGACGGAGGCGGCGCGTGGACAGCCAGCCAGTCCAGCGCTTGGTCGCGTGTATCCCTGCCCGCCATAACAGACACAAGGGACACTCCGTTGACAAACGTCGCCAGCAAAACGATTCCCGCTACACCTGCCGTCAACTCAAACACAGGCTGGGCTTTTCGCAGCCCATCCGCCAGCATTCGCCCGGCCCACAACGCTAAAATCGGCAGCAAGGGAATTGCGTAGCGGGCATAGCGCACCGCTGCCAGGCTGATGAGAATGTAATAGGGCAGGGCGAACGCCGCCAGCAGCCCATCGCCCCGCTGCCTTCGGTACAGGGCATAGCCAACAGACACCAATGCCAGCAGCAGCAACGGCAGGCCCATCCCAGCGTCTAAATTGTGCGTGATGTGGTAGACAAAGCCGCTGCCCGTGTCCCGGAACGTCGGATCGTCGCCGTTCTGCACATGAGCCGCTTCAAAGCGCACGCCTTTCAAGAAGAGATCGTCTTCCAGCAGTGCGCCGGGGCAGGCAGCGAAGAAGGCAAGGACGAGGGACAGAAGACCCACCCCGGCGCAAGCTGCGCCCCTCCCGAAGCGGGAAGGTGAAGAAGTGAAACATGCCGCCAGCAGCGGCAAAATCACCAGGGCCATGTTGTACTTGGTTGCAGCGGCGAAACCTGCGAAAACGCCTGCCAGCAGTGCGGCTTTGGTCGGCTTCGGGTCATCCGTCGCCAGGCGCACCGACCACAGCAAAGACAGCATGACCCAAAATGTCGCCGGCACATCCACGGTCAGAAAGTGCGAATGCTGGACATGCAGGGGCATAATTGCGAGAATTAAGGCCGCAACAAGGCCCGCACGGTTGCTCCATACCCGTGCGCCCACTGCATACGTCGCCCAGACCGTGCCGACGCCCATGCCGACGGTCAGGCCGCGACCAATCAGGTACATCTTCGCCCACTGCGGATACCACACATCAAAGTTTTTTGGGACAATGTCTACCCCGCCGAACAATGCAGCCAGTGTGTTGGCGAAACACACCAGGTAAAACTGCAAAGACCCGTAATCGTAATAGTGCGGCAGCAGACGCCCGGCAAAGACATTCATCGTCAGCGACGATGTTTCCAGCACCACGCTTTCGTCCGGGTGATACGAAAAATAATGCGTCGCCGACGGCAGCCCCCAAGTGATGCCCCAAACCCGCAAGGTCAGCGCCAGTAGCAGAACACCGAGAAGGGGCAGGGGACTCGCGGCAAACTTTGTCATTGAACGCTATTGTACCCCAGCCAACCTCGGAACCGGGCATCAAGAATACTGGGCTTATCTCAGCAGCCCGCGCCGCATTTCCAGCTTTGCTTGTCGCTGCACCAAGTCTGTGGCGTCTGCGCGGGCCTTTTCCACCACTTCCGGCAGCGCTCGCGCCGCGAAGCTTGGGTTGTCCAGCCGCCCTCGCACCCCCGCCAGTTCTTTGTCCAGCTTGGCGATTTCCAACGCCAGCCGGGCCGACTCTTTGGCCGGGTCCAGGCCGTCCAGCAGCTCGCTGGCGGGTACATAGAACGCCGCGCCCGTCACACCTGCCGGAACATACTTGCCGTCCGCTGGCGCGTCCGCCGCAACCCTCATTGCGCCCAGCCGAGCCAGCGCAACAAGAGCCGGCCCTTGTGCGCGGAGTGTTGCGCCTGCCGCTTCGGTTTCCGGCACGGCTATCACCGTAAGTCTTCGGGTCAGTATTGCGGCCCGCGCAGCCTCGTTTTCCTGTCCACCCGGCGTGAACTCAGCCCGCAGGCCGCGCAGGGCCGTGATGCTGTCAATCAGCAGGCCGACAGCCGCCTCGGCTTCCGGGTCAAGAAGTGACTCATCGGCAGTGGGGTAGGGGGCCAGGCTGATGCTCCCAGTCTTGCCGGGCAACTGCCGCCAAATTTCCTCGGTCACAAACGGCATGATTGGGTGCAGGAGGCGCAGCGTCGCTTCCAGCACAGCATACAGCGTCACACGGGCCGCCTCTTTGGCCGGGCCATCTTCGCCCTGAAGCGCCGGCTTGCATAACTCCACGAACCAGTCGCAATACTCGCCCCAGACGAACTCATACAGCGCCCCGCAGGCGTCGTCCATATCGTAGCTTGCCAGCGACGCATTGACTATCTGCGTTACTCTCTGAAGCCGCGACAAAATCCAGCGCTCAGGAAGCGACAGCGAAAAAGGCTTCCAGTCAGTATACACAGTGAACGACGTAGCTGCCTCAGCCGCCACCCCCTCACCGTCTCCGCCCTCCTCACCTTCCCGTTCCGGGAGGGTCGCAACTTGTTGCGGGGTAGTTTCCATATTCAGCAGCACGAAGCGGGCCGCATTCCAGAGCTTATTCGCAAAGTTGCGGGCTTCTGGAACGCGCTCCTCGCTGAACTTGATGTCCTGGCCTTTCGATGCCAGGCGCAGCAGCGAGAAGCGCAGGGCGTCAGCCCCGTACTTGTCAATCATTTCTACAGGGTCAATGCCGTTGCCGAGACTTTTGGACATCCGGCGGCCTTTTTTGTCCAGCACTGTGGCATGAATATAGACATCGACAAACGGCTTTTCGCCGGTGAACTCCAAACCCGTCATCACCATGCGGGCGACCCAAAGGCGCAAAATCTCTCCTGCCGTCGTCAAAAAGTCAGTCGGGTAGAAGTAGTCCAAATCCGGTGTTTGCTGCGGCCAGCCTAAAGTTGCGAACGGCCACAGCGCCGACGAAAACCAGGTGTCCAGCACGTCTTCATCTTGAACTAATTCGTCGGTTTCTGCGCGTTCCACGGCTTCGGCCAGTGAGCGGGCGGCGACATAGGAGCCGTCAGGCTTGTAATAGATGGGGATGCGATGCCCCCACCAAAGCTGACGCGACAATGCCCAATCCCGGATGCCGTCCATCCAGTCCACATACGTCTTGGCATAGCGGCCCGGCGAAAACTCAATTTGCCCGTCCCGCACGATCTCCGTCGCGCGTTCCACTAGTTCCGTGCCGGCCATACGCATAAACCACTGCTCGGACAGCAGCGGCTCGATCACGGTCTTGCTGCGGTCACAGTGCGGGACGCTATGCCGGTACGGCTCAATCTTTTCGAGTGCGCCGGCGTCTTCCAAATCGCCGACAATTAAATCACGCGCCTCAAAGCGGTCCATGCCAGCGTAGCGCACGCCTGCCTCGGCAGTCAGCTTGCCATCAAAGCCAATGACCGTGATCTGCGGCAGGTTGTGGCGCAGGCCGACTTCGTAGTCGTTTGGGTCATGCGCGGGCGTAATCTTGACTGCGCCAGTACCGAACTCTTGACTTGCGTAATCGTCGGCAAGGAGCGGGATTTCCCGGTCAGTCAGCGGAAGTTTTAGCATCTTGCCGACTTGGCCGACGTAGCGCGGATCGGCAGGATTGACCGCGACTGCCATGTCGCCAAGCAGCGTCTCAGGCCGCGTCGTGGCGACGGTTACAAACCCGGAGCCGTCGCTGAACGGGTAGGAAATGTGCCAAAGCGAGCCGTCGGTCTCGATAGACTCCACTTCAATATCCGAAATCACCGTTTGCAGGCCGACCGACCAGTTCACCATCCGCTTGCCTCGGTAGATCAGCCCGGCGTCAAAGAAGCGCACAAATGCTTCCGTCACGGCCTCGTTGTAGGCCGGGTCCATCGTGAAGCGCTGGCGTGACCAGTCGTAGCCGCAGCCGAGCCGCTTGAGCTGAGTCACAATTCGGTCGCCGTATTCTTCTTTCCAGGCCCAGACCCTCTCTTCAAACTTCTCGCGGCCTAAATCAAAGCGAGTCAATCCTTCTTTCTCGACCTGCCGGGACACAACCGTCTGCGTCGAAATCCCCCCATGATCCACGCCCGGCAAAATCTGCACCGTGTCGCCTAGCATCCGATGCCAGCGCCCCAGCGTGTCCTGCACCGCATGGTTCAGGGCATGGCCCATGTGCAGGCTGCCCGTGACATTCGGCGGCGGAATGCAGACGCTAAACTTCGGCTTCCCCGGCGTCGGCTCCGCATGAAACAGCCCCGCCGCTTCCCATTCCGGGTACAGCCGCGCTTCCACATCTTTCGGCTCGTATGCTTTTTCCATAAATCACTCCCAAAACGACAAAGCCCCCGCGCCCGTCGCGGCAGGACAAAACCTGTCGCAAGGACGCGAGGGCTATAAACCAACGCGCGATACCACCTTGCTTCCCGCGCCTGCTTTTACTGTTGCAGACGCAGGCACTCAATTTGACGAACGGCTCCGGGGCGACCTTCGGCGGCTTTGCGGCGGGAGCGCTTGCAGCCAGCGGCGCTCCCTCTCTGTGTCAGCAAAAAATCGCTTACTCTTCCCCATCAAAACCGAATTCAGCGTTAGTATAGACGGTAGAAAGCAGGAGTGTCAAGAGCCAACGCCCTTCATCCTGGCACGGCCTCTCTGTCTATTCTGTATCTTAAGTCTTATCGGCTCAGTTTGTGTTGATTGAGCTTGTCTAGTTCTGTGTTTTTTCAGAGTATTAAGCATCACTTACATCATTGTAGCGATGGCGTTCGATGGATTGTTTCAGAAAGTTTTTTATGTTCTCGTTAAACGGCAGGTAAGGTTTGCGAGCGCTTTCAGGGTTCAGTTGAAGAAGTGCCACGGTAAGTTGAGCTAAGTCGCCGAAAGCTCTAATTAGTCCCTCTTTATCAGGTTTACCATGCAAAGTAGCATTCGCTTCACTAACTAAACGATCCACTTCCATTCCAAGCGCTTTGACCTCAGCATCTCGCGTCGGGCTTGAAGCTGAAATAGAGTCTTCGATGTAAGCCCATATCCGGTTCTTGTATGCTTTTTGTGTCATTTCCCGACCGTTTCGTGACTCTTTCTGGGCAGGGAAAAGAGTGTCAGCCAACTGCTCAAGGTAGCGTCGCGCGGACAGGCCAACTTGTGCAACATCTTCATCATTTCTTGCTCTTACGAGCGTCCGCACTGCCGCGCCTAAAACATCAAACAACTTCGGGTTCAAGTCTTCAAGCAACAGCGCTAATTTTTCAGCATCGTCTTCACCGCCTGGCAGATGTGCGGAAACGGAGGCTTTGAAGTCTGCAACTTGCTCAAAATGCTCAAGAGTATCAAAATCATCAAAGATTGTGTCGTGTGCGCCCGTATCTTCCCAATTTACTGTCTGAAAATGCAACTGCTTTAGCTCATCTAGTTCAGCGTAATCTTTTCCGTCTTCGCTTAATGAGAAGAAAATATTACAAGAATTCCCATTTATCCTATATATTGGGATCATTGAGTTTCTGTATAGTGCGAGATGAAAGGGGTAAGAAAAGTCTAGCCCGTGCATTCCTAAGTACGATGGCTCTTTTTTCAGTGCGTCATGCAAGGCTTGGGCTGTATTGGCATCAATGTTTTGGATGACCCAAGCAAAAACTGTTGCTTTTAGGTAGGTTTCTCTTAGCTTTTTGTCATCGAGACGATTCCACGGATGCCAAAAGTAGGTCCTATCACATAGATCGAAAAACTCTTGGCGGGTGCGCGAGTGGGAGAGTGCCAGCACATCACCCACCCTGACCTTTATGTGAAGACCACTATGTTGTAAGATGTTGGTGCCGAGGATAATGTCACGGATAGGCCACCCATAGAACCCGTTGTATTTAGGGTGATCTGAGTTGAATAGAGCAGCAATTATCATTTTCAAGTACCTCGCTTGTGTTTAGAAAATCAAGCTGAATATTAAGTCACTAGCGCAAATGCGTTTGGATTCTTATTATATCTAAGTTTGTCCTCAATAACGATATAATGGAAGCTTTGAAGTAATTTTTCGCTATGGTGTCGAGGGCAGATGTCACGGCCTGCGTCATCTTCGTCAAACTGCTGGCCGTCTTTTTGCCTTGCCGGAACATGAGCCAAAGATCGTCGGCAAGTAACGTCGGCAATGACAGCGAGGCGTTCAAGAATAGCGCGGCAGTAACTCCCATCACTTCTACGGTGAGCGAACGCTATCCCGTCTGCCGACACTAAGCGCGGGAGACACCACGTTTATGCTGCTGCTGACTGACGCAGACGGCCGTCCCTGCGCGGACAGGGTCCGAGAATTGAAAACGTCTGCGCCGCCGGAGATGTCGCAGGACGCGCTGGACTTTTTGATTGAAGGCTACGCCCGGCTTGTGGAAAGCCTGCTGGACCCTCGCGCCTCGGCCTCGGGAATTGAGTTCGCGTACAGCCGCCTGCTCGGAACACGCGGCGGCATTTGCCGACTCTGCCCCTCGGTGGACATGGGACGCCTGCCGATGAAGGCCGTCAAGCGCTGGGAATGGGCGGAAACCCACCTGCGGGGCTATCTCGATAAAGCGCCGCAGCTTGAAGAAGTCGCCCGCGTCGCGCGGCGGGTGGAAGACGGCTGGGCGGACAGCATGGAGCGCTACGTTCTGACGCTCACGGCGCGTCTGCACGAAACAGGGATACCAGATAAGATCGGTATGTTAAAGGGTATTGACACGGTTTCCCTGCACCTCGCCCAGCGCGAAGTGTTTGCGCTGTCTCAGAGCCTTGCCATCCCCTGGAAAAATACCAGCGCCGTCAAGCTGCGGATTCGCTTGCTGGCCCTGTTTTTGACACTGCACCGCTGCGGCTTTTGCGCGGCGTTTCCCGCTATTCAAAGCTACCGGGAGACGTTCCGTATCCACGACCCGCTGGCTTACCCGTGGTGGTTCGTGGACTGCCGCCTCACTGAGAAGCAGCTCAATTGGACTCACCGCCGCATTCCCGCCGAAGATTTAGGCTGGCGCTTCTAGAGCCGTAATACACGTCAAAAATATGCCATAATGGGGCGGCTTATTTTGGAGGAGGCTTTTTGATGCGCCAAACCATTGGCTTTTCCGTTCTGCTGGCTGTGAGCGCTTTGCCCGCGCTGGCGACAACCAAAGGGCTGAACCAGATTGTGACGCCGGACGTGCAGCCGGACGGCATTTTGTCGTTCAGCTTGCAGCAACAGGACCCCAACATCGCGAACCGCTATGAGGCGCAGATTGAGCTGGGCTTAACGCGCCGCTTGGAAGTGGCAATCTTCCAGGGAGCTTCGCCGCCGGAGCAGGTCGCGAACGCTGAATACGGCATTATTGCCAACGGGCCGTACCTGCTGTCTACAGGGTTTTTCAACTGGACCACTAAAGGCTCTGCGCCGCAGCCGTACCTGGAAGGGGGATATTACAAGGGAAACACGGAGCTTATGCTGGGTACGGCGCGGGTTGTGACTGAGCAGAAGGATGTTGCCGGGTTTATCCAAAACCAGCACCAGTACCAAGCGATTTGGGGCTACGGCTACCGGATCAACCCGCGTGTTTTAATTCAGCTAGACTACCAAAGCGGCTCGGCAAACTCGGCCACGGCAGGATTTACTTACAATGTCACGCCGCACCTTCAGTTCAATCCGTCGCTGTATGTCTCAAATGCCGCCGGGCATAAGCTTTGGGGATACGCCGTGCTGACCTGGAATATCAACGTCTTCGCGCCGCGTCCGGTCCAGCCGCCGGCTCCGGCTGCTCTGCCGAAGACCCAAGGGCAGCCAGATGCGCCGCCGAAACAGTAACGGCAGCCGGTATCAGTGAGGGCGGTACCAGCCGGACGGGCGCGGCTTGCGGGGGGCGTTTTCTTCGGCGGCTTCCTGTTCGCCGTTGATGGCAGACAATGGAATGATTTCTTTAGCTGCGATCTTCAGGACTGAAATGTCCGAGTGGCTTTTGCGGGCTAGGTCATCCACCGTCATGTCGGCAGCGGCGAGCCGTGCCGCTTCCGGAGACTCGGCTTCCATTTCCACGACTGCCGTTCCCTGGAACGCCACACTGACTTTGTATTTGACTAGCATTGTCTTTTTTCAGCCTCAACTATTCCAGGACCTATCCGCCGAAGAGCCGGTGCCAGATCGAGTCACGGCGCGGCATATTGTTTTCGAGTGACTTCAGCCGCGCAATCTCGCCGTCTTTAGCCGCAACAAGCTCTGTTCTGTGCGCCTGTTCATAACTCAGCGTTTCCCGAAGCTGGGCTAGATGCTCGGAATGCAGCGTGTCCATGTGTGACAATGTTGCGCGGGTCGTTTCTTCTCGTTCGCGCAGCAAATCCCGCAATGATTGCGCTTCTTCTTGCGCCTGTTGTGCGGCTTGGCGCACGTCGTCAAACCGCGCAGACCAAAGCGCAATCTGTTCGCGGTGCTGGGACTGAATTTCGGCAATCGCCGTTGCAACCATTGGAGACAAGCTTGTGGAATAAGAAGGTCCGATCCCGTGCAGGTTCGTGACGGACCGTGACTGCGCTTCCCGCTGAGTAACCCGCTCGTACAGTGTCCGGACCCGCTCTCTATCATAGCGCGGCAGTCCGTCTTCTCCTGTCACCGTATTGCCGAAATCGCCTCGCGATGCGCGGGCACGGATGTTGGCCGCCGACTTGCCGAACAGGGAAGCGACTTCGCGCGTCGTCAACTGCTCCGGATGCTGATCCCACGCAATATATTCTTCGGGGCGCACAGGCGCAATTGTTTCGCGTTGCGATGTTGCGGGTTCAGTTTCCATAAGGATATTCTAGCGAAAGTCTGCAACTTTGTCAAGCATGCTGGAAAATAAAAGGCGCAATTTTTTCGCGGACGTGCGGGGGGCAAATACCTTGCCGGCACAAGGCGCAAACTTTGTTGCGCCCTGTTGTGTGCGCTATGCGCTGCTTAACCGCAACAGGCTTTTTTCGCGCGGCAGAAAACCACTTCTCATAAATTCTTCAGAAAATCGTTGCACTTTTGTCAACAGCATGGTAGAATGCGAACTGTGAACCGACTGCATACAAGCAGGCCGCAGACATTCTTGCGAAGAACCGCGCTCCTTTTGGCGCTGATCTTCCTAAGCATCAGCGGCGGAACAACCCTGACGCACACCGAAGACGATGTGTTCTGCACCGTGTGCGTCCATGCCGGAGCAAGTGTGCTGACCCACAGTGCGTCCGCCGCCGGCCCCGACTTCTGCGCGGCCTGCCAGTGGGAAAGCTCCGTGTTCAGCCCGCAGGCTCCTTCTGTGGGTATGCCTGCTCCCATGTTTGTTGCGCTGGCGACGCTTGCCGCCCGCCCGCAGACCCGGTTCCCGCACCCATTTGACCACACTTCGCCCCGCGCTCCCCCGCGCGTTTCTTAAAAACCCAATTCTCTGATTTCGGGCTGGGACTCCGTCTCAGCACCCAACTTCATACCCTGTTCGGGACCGAAAAAAGCGCGAGGGTGCTTGTAACAC
>CAXTRL010000078.1:2573-12157 GCA_964246575.1 uncultured Armatimonadales bacterium | reverse complement strand
CAGCAAAAGAAGCGCCTGTTCCATTTTGACTTTTCAGAGGAACAAACGCTGTACAAGTATAAGAACGGAGATTTTATATAAATGGTTCCCGGCACTTGTGCTGGGTTGGTCTCATTGGCTATAATCACGCTATGGACCAAAGGGATGAGCGGACGGTTGCGATTTTAGGGGCGGGAAGCTGGGGCAGTGCATTAGCGTTTCTGCTGGGGACCAAAGGCCATACGGTGCGGCTTTGGGACCGGGACAGTGAGTTAATCGCCGCCATTCAAGAGCGCGGGTTGAACCCAAAGTACCTGCCAGATGTTCCCTTGCCGGAGACAGTCACAGCCACGCCGGTCATGCGCGAGGCTTTGGATGAAGCCGACTGGGTGGTGGTTGCAGTCGCTTCTGACGGCATACGGGGCGTTGCCGCCGATGCTGCGCCGTTTCTGCTGCCCGGCACGGGTGTGTTGAGTGCGTCCAAAGGTTTGGAAGCGGACACAGGCTTCACGAACTCGGAAGTTTTGACCACGCTGCTGACCGATGTTCCCCACGCGGGGCTTGTCGTGCTGTCCGGCCCGAACCTAGCCCGTGAGCTGACACGCGGCGTTCCCACGGCTGCCGTCGTCGCAAGCCTCGACCCCCGTTTGGCCCGGTTTGCCCAGTCACTTTTGATGACGGAGCGGTCATTCCGCGTCTACACCCATACCGATGTGAAGGGAGTAGAGCTTGGCGGGGCGCTGAAAAACGTGCTGGCTATCGGCGCGGGCCTGTCGGATGGCCTCGGCTTCGGCGACAACACGAAAGCCGCGCTGATGACGCGCGGCCTTTTGGAGATGACCGAGCTTGGCGTGGCGGCGGGCGGCGAAGCGCTGACCTTTCTCGGCCTCAGCGGCGTCGGCGACTTAATCGCGACCGCGTCCTCTAAACTGAGCCGCAATTACCGTGTCGGCCTCGGCCTTGCCGCCGGCAAGTCGCTTCCAGAAGTGTTAACCGAGCTGCATCAAGCTGCCGAAGGCATTCCCACCGCCCGCGCCGCGCAGGTGTTAAGCCGCCGCTACGACCTTCAGACCCCGGTGCTTGCCGCCATCAACGCGGTTTTGCATGATGGCTTGTCCCCCTCCGTCGCCGTCGAAGAACTGATGACCCGCGCCGCCCGCGAAGAGTTCACAAGTTAGAAGTGTCCCCCGCCCCTACTACTGGGGCGAGGAGACCTTTTCCGGCTGTCACACCAAGCAAACTAAGCGGCTGGATTTGACGCGGCTGTCTTGGCGCGGCGCTCCGCCATAATCATGCCGCTGGCTCCCAAGAGCAGCAGCAGACCGAGGCTGACCGTAGTGGAGGCTTCGGGAACGGCCTCAGGAACGGCGGCCATGCCGTTGAAGTCAAGGAACCCTTTGCCGTCGCTGTTGGTGTACTGGGCGTTCAGTGTTTCGCCGTCCAGCAATGTTCCGGTCACCGCCCCATTGCTGAACAACTGGAGATCGTTGCCGTCAATGTTGTAGCCGCCATAGTACGCGGAGGCCAATGTTCCGAAAGTACCTCCCTGGATCGTGCAAGTTGCGTATTGGGGAGCGTCAACAACGGGCGGGTTATATTGAAAGTATCCCACGGTGCTGATCGCAGCAACATGACCGCCTGTAATTGTGGCGTTGCTTGTATTCAAATCTCTAGTTGTTGATGGTGAAGTGTTGAACACTAGACTATTCAAGCTGCCTCCCGACATGCTCAGATTGCTGCCTTCAAGATTAAACGTCCCAATGCTGCCCCCGCTGACAGTTGCATTATTAGTGAAAGTCAAAGACGTGAGCGTCGCAGTTCCCACAGTGCCGCCGCTGATTTTGAGAAGGTTGCCGCCGAATGAGTAGTCGTTGATGCTGCCGACAGTGCCGCCGCCGATACTTCCTAATCCTTGACTCACATCTAAAATGGTGTTGACGCTGCCGCCAGTGATGCTGAAGCCTGCCGTATTAAAAGGGTCGGGCTGCTGCCCACTCGCGGTCAGCAAGTTGGTAACACTGCCGCCAGCAATTGCTGCCTGGCTGTCATCATGGAGTGTCAGAGCGGCAATGCTGCCGCCTGACTGCAAGGCCACTGTGCTTGCGGCGCTGCCCGCACCATACGCATCCACGCTGTTGTAAGCTGTAGTTGCTGCGCTGGCCCCGCCGCTAAAGGCATAATTTCCGGAAACGATTGTGCCGGTGCCGGAGATCGCGCCTGAGCCGGAAGCGCCGGGGCTGCCGACAGGAGCGCCCAAGGTTAATTCTTGAGCCTGAACGGAGGGAGCGGCGAGAAAAGCAGTCAGCGTCAGCAGGCTGAGGCCGGCGGCGCCGTGAAGCGCAGGTTTAAAGAAAGAAAGCATAGCAGGTTTCCTTTCCGGTGAAATCTAACTTCCCAAGAAGCGAAAACAAAGCCCAAGCCGGAACAAACTTGCTTGGGCTTCTTGCTTGGTAGGCTCACTTGGAGAGTTAAGCGATAGGATTTGATGCAGCGGTCTTAGCACGCCGCTTCGCCGAAAGTATGCTTCCGGCCCCCAAAGCCAGCAGGAGGCCGAGGCTGATGGTGGTGGAAGCTTCGGGAACGGCGGCGGGGGCGGTGATGTCTAAAAACCCAGCGGTGATTGTGCGGACCGAGCCGGCGTCTTCCTGGCTGACGAACGAGGTATTTGAGAGGGCGAGAGGAACTTCACCAGGACTGGAGGCTTCGGCGCTGGTCGCGAGTCCTAACATGCGGGAAGTGCTGAATGTGTCAAACTCAAAGTAGCCGGCGCCGGTGGCAGCGCCATCAACACCGGCGCTGAATGTACTTGTGGCGGGCAGGGCATAAGTGCCGCCCGAAATAGAGCCGGTACTACCGGCAGTGGTGGAAATGCTGAAGTCGCCGAAGGACTGTGTGGTGGGGTTGAACACAAAATAACCGGTTGCTACGCCGCCGTCGGAGAACGTCACGCCGCTGAGCGTGTAGGTGAGGTTCTGGGCCATCGCCGGGCAAGTGACGGCGGCGGAAAAGGCACACAGGCCCGCAAGTGTCAGTCCGAGGCTGATCGTGCGCGGCATTCGCCGGGAAGAAGATTGCATAAGTCGTCGCTGCATAGAAGGTGTCCTTTTCTGTGTTGTGGCTCTCTCCTGCACAAAGTGTGCCAAGCCACACAAAAACAGTAAGTCGGGAAAAACAAGGCCCGCCTGAGAATGCTTCGGCGGACCTTGCGTATTTTGGATTGTGCTTGCTGCCTACTGGACGTTCAAGGCAAAGTCGTCGGCGACAAAGGAAGTCGCGAGAGAACTGTTTTCGGCACCGATCAAATACACTTGAATGGTTTGGCCTTTGTACGCCGACAGATTAAACGTCTTCAAGCTGTAGCTGGATGCGGCGTTCAGGTTGGAGTACGTCGCAAGCGTCGCAAGCACCGTGCCGGACGAGTTTCGGACCTGCACTTTGAGCGTGTCATGGGCGACGGTGCCGTGGTCGGCGGTGTCAATGTGCAGATAAAAGTTCAGCGTCGCCGAAGTCAGCGCCGCCGGCAGTGTCACGGTCTGGGCCAGCGTGTCGGTGTGGGTGCTGCCGTAGCCGTCCAGCCAGGCTTTCCAGGAGCCGGAATGGGCGGGTTCCGACGTGGAATTGTCGATAACGCCCGCTGTCACGGCCCAGGGCGCGGGACTAGACGAGCCGTTCTCAAAGCCGGGGTTGCCGAGAAGCTGAGTCGCTGTGGCGGGCGCTTTCGGCGCGGCGCTGACTTCGCCGGACTTCCCACTGGTGCCTGCGCTGCTCACGGCGGCGACCTGATAGAAGTAGGTTGTTCCATTGGTCAGCCCGGTATCCGTGTAGCTGGTCGCCGTCAGCCCGCTTTTCAGCAGGGTTTCCGTGCCGCTGGATGCGCCCCGGTAGACATTGTAGCTTGACGCGCCGGTGCTGCCGGTCCAGGCAAGCGCGATCTGGGTATTGCCCGGCGTCGCAGTCAGCCCGGTCGGTGCGGCGGGAACAGAAGGCGGCGTGGATGTGCCGCCGCTGAGGTCATTCAAGAGGTTCGCCCCGTTGAAGCTGCCCCACCCGGTCGCGTCATCATAACCGGTCACTGCCGGATAATACAAGTTGGTGCTGCCGTCGGCGATGTCATGGAAGTCATTGGCATAGGAGCTGGACGACGCGAGGCTGTAAATCGGCGTGTCGGCGAAGCCGAGCAGACTTGAGCCGGCGGCTGCGCGATTCTGGTTGACCAGCGATGTAAACGCGGCCCACAGCGGCGCCGCGCAGCTTGTGCCGCCGTAGATGGTCCAAGCGCCGCCGTAATAGATGGCGTAGCCGGTGTTCGGGTTGGCGTCCAGGGAAACGTCCGGCACGTTGCGGTAGGTAGTCGAGCCTTTGGAAGCCGTCGATCCGACCCGACCGGACTGGTATGAAGGAATGGTCCAAATTGTGCTGATGCCGCCCCCACCCGCACCATTGCCCGCGCCGTTGTTCCAGGTCGTCTCCGACTTGTAGGGGCCGCCTGCGCTGCTTGTGGTCAGCGACGTGCCGCCGACGCCCACCATGTACGGCTGAGAAGCAGGGTCATCGACGCTCAAAGAAGAACCATTGTCGTCGGCCCCGCTGTCCCCGGCGGCGGCGTAAATGCTTTGTCCCTGCGCGGCCATCTGCTGGAACGCTGTGTTTTCGCTATTACGGGTGCTGGCCGAATCTGAGTTTTCCGCTTCACCCCAGGATGTGCTGACTTCTTTTGCCAGGTTATCCGTGGCGATCTTGTTGTACGTGTCGACAACGCCCGCGTCGGAGTTCGGCGCTTCGTACACGAGAATCTTGGAAGCGCCCGGCGCAAGCGCCGTCATCAGCTCGATGTCAAGCGTCACTTCCGCCGCGCCGCTGCCGGGCGCGGAAACGCCGCCGTCCACCGCGACATTTTGCAGCGGGACGTTCGGCAGGCCGAACTGGGTTTCATAGGCCGAAATATCGGACGGCGTGTAGCCGTCCAGCTCGAACAAACCCAGCGTCTGGCCCGAGCCGTTCTGGGAAACACCGCTCAGGTTGTACGCTGCCTTGATGTCGCCCGGCGACAAAGCGCCCCCAGGGCCGGAGCCGGTTTGGAGCGGCGCGGCGTAGGCATCCAGCGCCGGCGAAAGTTCCGGCGGCGCCTTTTCACGCAGGTGCGGCTGCCAGCGGGACGCACTGCTCAGGCCTACCACGCCCGACACCAGCGAGGCCAGTGCAGACGGCACCTGCGGCTCGGCGTCCGGGGCATAAAAGAGGCGTCCGTCCGCGCCGGCCTGATACACCGACAAGTGCAGCCCGAACGCACGCTCCACCTGGCCCGCCGGTGCAGACACATCCAGCACCGTCCGGTTCGCATGGGTCGCCGTCACGGAAAAGCCCATGGCTTTGGCATACGCCACAACGCGGGCATACTCCGCTGGCGTCGGGCTGAACCGGGCGGCGAACTCATCGGGGGTCAGGAACTGGCCGAAGCGCGGGTCTTGCGGGTCGGACAAGCCGCGCAAAAGGTCGGCCAGTTCGGCTTGATGATGCAGCGGCAGGGTCAGCGCCAGCGCAAGGGGCTGGGCGGCGTCTACGGCGGAGACTTTTTGGGCGGAAGCGAGGGCGGCAGCGGGGATGTGGCCGGGAAGCGCCTGAAAGCCAGGGAAGGGAGCGGCGAACACGGCGCTGGGAGCGGAAGCGGCCAGGCATAGAAAGGCCAGCCCGAGACGAGCGGCATTAGCGGCAGACAAAGCGCGAAAGCAAGGACGCATAAGACTATTGTTCCCTTCAGCATACAAAACGCGCCTTTAGTAGACGCATCAGGCCAGCCGCTTCAGCGCTGCCGACCCAGACAATTTTCCCGGCATTGTGATGCTCCTATCATATCACCTATTTGCGCGTTACGCAAGACATTTTATGCAAGTCTTGAATGAGTAGTTCCAGGCGCGGCAGGAGTAAGGCCCGCCGAAGGATTTTCCGGCGGGCCGTACGTGCTTTAGGTAGTGTTTGCTGCTTACTCGGCGCTGACGGTGCAGTCGTCAACAACAAACGAAGTCGGCAGGGACGAGTTCTCGGAGCCGGTGAAATAAAGCTGAATGGTCTGGCCTTTGTAAGGGAGCAGGTTGAACGTCTTCAAGCTGTAGCCGTAAGCCGCATTCAGGTTGGAATACGTCGCAAGCGTCGCCAGAACCGTGCCGGACGAGTTTCGGATCTGCACTTTTAGAACGTCGTGGGCCACGGTGCCGCGCTCCGCCGAGTCGATGTGCAGGTAGAAGTTCAGGGTCGCCAAGCTCAAGTTCGCCGGCAGGGTGACGGTCTGGGCCAGCGTGTCGGTGTGGGTCAAGCCGTAGCCATCCAGCCAGGCATACCAAGAGCCGCCATGCGCCGGCTCTTTCCGGGAGTTATTGATCACGCCGGAGGTCGCAACCCAGGGTGCAGGATGGGCCGTACCGTTCTCGAAGCCGGCATTGCCGAGGATTTGCGGCACCAGCAGAGCGGCGCTGGCTTCGTTGGATTTTGGGCTGATTCCAGCGCTGTTGACGGCAGCAACCTGGTAGAAGTACGAGTGGCCGGCGGTCACGCTTGTGTCAATAAAGCTGGTCGTGGTCAGTCCACTTTGCAGCAAGCTTTCCGTGCCGGCGGCTGTGCCACGGTAAACATTGTAGCTTGACGCGCCCTCGCTGCCGGTCCAAGACAAGGCAATTTGAGTGGAGGTCGGCGTCGCCATTAAATCGGTCGGGGTAGTCGGGGCAACCGGAGTGGAAACAACGCCGCTGAGGTCGGCAAGCAGGTTCGCTCCGTTGAAGCTGCCCCACCCGGTCGCATCATCATAACCGGTGACCGCCGGATAAAACAGGTTCGTGCTGCCGTCGGCGATGTCATGGAAGTCATTGGCGTAAGCGCTGGAAGTCGCCAGCCGGTAGATGGCGGGGTTGGGAAATCCCAACGGACTGGAGCCTAATCCGGCCCGCTTCTGGTTGACCAGCGCGGTGAACGCGGCCCACAGCGGTGCGGCGCAGCTTGTGCCGCCGAAGCCCGTCCATTGACCATTGTAATAGATGGAATAGTAGGTATACTGGTCGGCATTCAGCGAGATGTCCGGGACATTACGCTGGGTAGTGGAGCCTTTGGAAGCCGGAGAACCAACAACACCAGACTGATACGAGGGAATAGGCCAGATCGTGCTGATCCCGCCGCCGCCTGCGCCATGGCCCATGCCGCGATTCCACGTTGTTTCTGATCCATAACCGCCTGCACTGTTTGCCGTCAGTGATGTGCCGCCGACCCCCACCATGTACGGCTGAGAAGCCGGATCGTCTACGCTGATCGTTGAGCCGTCATCATACGCTCCGCTGTCCCCGGCGGCGGCGTAAATGCTTTGGCCCTGCGCGGCCATCTGGCGAAATGCTGAGTTTTCCGCCTGCAGCACGCCACTTCCCGAATACCTCTCTGGTATGCCCCAGGACGTGCTGATTTCCCTGGCAATATTGTCTGTCGCAATTTGGCTGTAGGTATCCACAGCGCCCGGCCCGCCATCGTTTGCCGCTTCGTAGACAACGATTTTAGACGCGCTTGGGGCTAAAGCTGCCTGCAGCTCAATGTCAAGCGTCACTTCCCCAGGACCATCGCCGCCAGGGGTTGGATTACCGTCGAAGCCGTCTACCAGAATGTTCTGCAAAGGGA
Source organism: uncultured Armatimonadales bacterium (assembly GCA_964246575.1). GTDB lineage: Bacteria > Armatimonadota > Armatimonadia > Armatimonadales > Capsulimonadaceae > JANXMY01. The sequence goes on along the minus strand of CAXTRL010000078.1, from coordinate 4,528 downwards.
TGTTCGGCAGGTGGTAGTAATTCTCGTAGGCAGTCACGTCACTGGGCGTATAGCCGTCCAGCTCGTACAAGCCTAATACTTCGCCACTGCCGGTTTGGGGAACACTGCTCAGGTTGTACGCCGATTTGATACCATCTGGCGTGAAGCCACCGGCAGGGGCCGCAGGGCCGGCGTTCGGGGACGCTGCATACAGGTCCAGGGCCGGCGAGACATCCGGCATCGCCTTGGGAACCAGTTGCGGATGACGCAGCGAGGCATTATCCAGGCCAACGACGCCTGACACCAGGCCCCCTAAAGAAGTCGGCACCTGCGGCTCGGCATCCGGCGCAAAGAACATCCGCCCATCCGCCTGAGACTGGTACACCATGAGGTGCAAGCCGAACGCACGCTCCACTACCGAAGCCGAACCCGACACATCTAAAAGCGTCCGGTTTGGGTGCGTGTTCGTCACCGAAAGCCCCATGGCTTTGGCGTAAGCCACGACGCGGGCATACTCGGCAGGCGTCGGGCTGAACCGGGCGGCGAACTCATCGGGGGTCAGGAACTGGCCGAAGCGCGGGTCTTGCGGGTCGGACAAGCCGCGCAGCAGGTCGGCCAGCTCAGCTTGATGATGCAGCGGCAGGGTCAAAGCCAGCGCAAGCGGCTGTCCGGCATCCAGAGCGGAGACTTTGTGGGCGGACGCAAGAGCGGCAGCGGGGATGTGGCCGGGAAGCGCCTGAAAGCCAGGAGAAGGCGCGGCATGGGACGCCGTGGGGAGAGCCAAAGCGATCAATCCAAAAAATGCCAGGCCAAGACGAGCAGCATTGACGGGGGCAGTGTGAAAACGAGAAGTCATCGGATAATTCCCTTCAGCATACAAAATGCGCCGTCAAAGGCGCATCAGGCCAGCTTTTTCAGCACTGCCGGCCCAAATCATTTTCTCGGCGCTATAATATTCATATATTATCATCTATTTGCCTGTTATGCAAGGTATATGCCGCATTCGGGGGCAATTGTTGAAAATATCTTTGCGGCTGGGTGCAAGCAAAAAGATTTCCCAGCACGAAAAACGGCCATGCCTTTCTTGAGACATGGCCGATCAACGCTTGGAAACGGAAATAGAGCGCAAGCGCTCCGGCAGGAAAAACCTGTCGGAGCGCTTGACGTGAAACACCGCTTAATGCAGCAGTTCCAGTCCACTAAGCTTGGCATTGTCCTTGACCGAAGTGAAGACCACCGTCACTTTGCCACTGCTGTCCGCCGTCACCGGCACTGTCTCTACAACCGCCTTGTTCTTGGCGCCTGCCGCTTGGAAGATGTCGAAGTTAGTCAAGGCCGCGCTGCCGTTGACCGACACGTTGAAGACGCGCTGGCCTGCTGCCGTCCAGTAGATTTCGGCGAAGTGCAGGCGCAGGGAGTAGGACGCGCCGGGCGTCAGGTTCGGGAGCGTGTAAGTGAAATTGCCGTACCGCTCGGTTTGGTAGACGGCCTGGGGCGCGGGGTTGGTAACGCCGGAGATGTCAATGGCGGCAGAAGTGGAGTAAGTGCCGCCGCCGGAATAGTCAGCGTCTGCCGCAAAGGTTCCTGCCGCCCCGCCGCCGGCATCTATTTGGTAAATGGAGACTGCTGTGCCGCCGCTGAGGTCCGCCAGCAGATTGGCCCCGTTGAAGCTGCCCCACCCGGTCGCGTCATCATAGCCGGTGACCGCCGGGTAGTACCCATTCGTGCTGCCGTCGGCGATGTCATGGAAGTCGTTTGCATAGGAGCCGGACGCCGCCAGCTTGTAGATCGGCGTGTCGGCAAAACCAAGCAAACTTGAACCGGCGGCCACGCGCTTCTGGTTGACCAGCGATGTAAACGCAGCCCACAGCGGCGCGGCGCAGCTTGTGCCGCCGTAGACGGACCAGCCGCCGCTGACATAAATGGCATAGCCGGTGTTCGGATCGGCATCCAGGGAAACATCGGGGACGTTGCGG
>CAXTRL010000078.1:0-2563 GCA_964246575.1 uncultured Armatimonadales bacterium | reverse complement strand
CGTCGAGCCTTTGGAGGCAGCGGAGCCGACAACCCCAGCCTGATATGAGGGAATAGACCAAACAGTGCTGATGCCGCCCCCGCCCCCGCCGATGTTGTTGTTCCAGGTTGTTTCCGACTTGTACGATCCGCCCGCGCTGCTTGTCGTCAGCGACGTGCCGCCGACGCCCACCATGTACGGCTGAGAAGCCGGATCGTCCACGCTGAGCGTTGAGCCGTCATCATACGCCCCGCTGTCTCCGGCGGCGGCGTAGATGCTTTGGCCCTGCGCGGCCATCTGCTGGAACGCCGTGTTTTCGCTGCTGCGGACACTGGTCGACGCCGAGTTTTCTGGTCCGCCCCAAGACGTGCTGACTTCTTTCGCCAGATTATCCGACGCAATCTTGTTGTAAGTGTCGACAACGCCTGCGTCGGAGTTCGGCGCTTCGTACACTAAGATTTCCGATGCGTTCGGAGCGAGAGCTTGCTGCAGCTCAATGTCAAGCGTCACTTCAACCGGGCCGTCGCTGCTGCCGGGAACCCCGCTGAAGCCGTCGACCAAAACATTTTGCAGAGGAACATTCGGCAGGCCGAACTGACTCTCGTAGGCCCTGATGTCGCTGGTCGTGTAGCCGTCCAGCTCAAACAAGCCCAGCGTTTGGCCGGAACCATTCTGAGAAACGCTGCTCAGGTTGTATGCGGCCTTGATGTCCGTCGGCGCAAGGCCGCCATAAGGGCCGGAGCCGGTTTGGAGCGGCGCGGCATACGGGTCCAGAACCGGCGCGAGAAGCGCGGGCTTCTGAACCAGGTGCGGACGCAAAAGCGAGGCATTGCTCAGGCCGACAACGCCGGTCACCAGCGAGGCCAGCGCAGACGGCACCTGCGGCTCGGCATCCGGCGCAAAGAACATCCGCCCGTCCGCCTGCGACTGGTACACCGACAAGCGCAAGCCAAACGCACGCTCCACCACCGAGGCTGAACCCGACACATCCAGCAAAGTACGGTTCGGGTGCGTGTTCGTCACCGTCAACCCCATTGCTTTTGCATACGCCGCAACGCGGGCATACTCGGCAGGCGTTGGACTGAACCGGGCGGCGAACTCGTCCGGCGTGAGGAACTGGCCGAAGCGCGGGTCTTGCGGGTCGGACAAGCCGCGCAGGAGGTCGGCCAGCTCAGCTTGATGATGCAGCGGTAGGGTGAGGGCAAGCGCAAGCGGCTGGGCGGCATCTACGGCGGAGACTTTGTGGGCGGAAGCAAGGGCGGCAGCGGGGATGTGGCCGGGAAGCGTCAAGAAGCCGGGGGACGGCGCGGCGAAGACGGCGCTGGGAGCGGAAGCGGCGAGGCCCAGAAACGCCAGCCCGAGGCGAGCGGCATGAATGGCAGACAAAGCGCGAAAGCGTGGAAGCATCAAAATCTTTCCTTTAACATAAAAAATGCGCCGTCAAAGGCGCGGAAAAGTATCAACGGCGGCACTGAAAAATGGAGCAGTTATTTAAGTGCGGTGTTTCCCCACACCTTTGAGTATGACAACTCGCCCTAGAACAAGCCTCACCCATGATTTGTTCCTGGGACCCTTGTTTTGCGGCGGCGTACGAAAAAACCTAAAACAGTATTTGGTAAAGCGAGTTCTATATTTCAATGCCCGCTACGGTGTATTCCGCCTCAATCTGCTGACCGTCACAGTGGGCAGGCAGTATCACGGTGTTCATTGACTTGGTTTCCTACTCGATATACTCACGGAGGCGGCATTTGCTGGGGTGGCGGAGCTTTTTGAGGGCCTTGGATTCAATTTGGCGGATGCGCTCGCGGGTGACCTCAAAGTGACGGCCTACTTCTTCCAGCGTGTGCGGGTAGCCGTCGTCGAGGCCAAAGCGCATTTTTAGAACGTCGCGCTCGCGGGGCGTCAGCGAAGACAGGGCTTCGTCAATCTTTTCGCGCAGTAGGGTGAACGTGGCGGTGTCGTTCGGGGTCGCAGATTCATCGTCGGGCAGGAAGTCAGACAAGCGGCTGTCTTCTTCCTCGCCGATGGGAGTTTCTAAAGATAGCGGCTCGGGGGCGATCCGCAGGATTTCGGAGACGCGCTCAACGGAGATTTCCATTTCGGCGGCGATTTCTTCTAAAGTCGCTTCGCGGCCTAATGTCTGCAAAAGATGGGAGCTTGCTTTGACCAGGCGGTTGATCGTTTCCACCATGTGAACGGGGATGCGGATGGTCCGGCCCTGGTCGGCAATCGCCCGCGTGATGGCCTGGCGTATCCACCAAGTCGCATACGTGCTGAACTTGTAGCCTTTGCGATAGTCAAACTTTTCCACAGCACGGATCAGGCCGATATTGCCTTCTTGGATCAGATCGGGAAAAGACATGCCGCGCAGGGTGTAGCGCTTGGCGATGGACACCACCAGCCGCAGATTGGCCTGCGTCAGAACGGCTTTGGCGTCATGATCGCCCCGCTCGATGCGCTTGGCGAGCCGGACTTCTTCTTCCAGCGTCAGCAGGTGGGTTCGTCCAACTTCGCGCAGCCACATCCGCACGGAATCGTCAAGCGGCAGACCTTCCAGCGACGACAATTCTTCCGGGGACAGGTC
>CAXTRL010000077.1:0-12205 GCA_964246575.1 uncultured Armatimonadales bacterium | reverse complement strand
AGGAAGCGGAGGTCGTTTTCGGTGAAGAGGCGGATGTCATCAATGCCGTAGTTTGCCATCGGCATTCGGTCCAGCCCGAGGCCCCAGGCAAAGCCGGTGTAGCGCTCAGAGTCAATGCCTTGGGCTTCCAAGATGTTGGGGTGGACCATGCCCGCGCCGCCAAGCTCCAGCCAGCCGGAACCCCAGCGGATGGCGACTTCGACGCCCGGCTCGACAAACGGAAAAAAGTCGGGGCGGAAGCGGATTTCCACGTCACCGAAGAGCTGCTTGACGAGGTACGCAAAGGTGCCTTTGAGGTCGGATAATGTCAAGCTTTCGTCTACAGCGAGGATGTCTACCTGGTGAAACGTGTGGGAGTGCGTAGCGTCTACGGCCTCGTAGCGGTAGCATTTGCCGATAGTGGCGGCCCGGATCGGCGGCCGCTGCGACTGCATGACGTGGGCCTGGAACGCCGTGGTCTGGGTGCGGAGCAGGTGGGTCGGGTCAACGTAAAACGACATCTGCTCGTCAAACGCCGGGTGGTCCGGGGGATAGTTCAGCGTCTCGAAGTTGTAGAAGTAGTCTTCAATGTCCGGCCATTCGTTGAAGCGGAAGCCGAGGCCGATAAGCGCGTTCTTGACGGCCTGCATCTGCCGCGTGATGGGGTGCTGGGTGCCGTGCGGGTACACTAATCCCGGCAGGGTGACATCCACGGCGTCGGCAGCCAGGCGAACGGTACGCTCCTGCGACGCTAACACCTGACGCTTTTGGGTCAGCAGCGTTGTCAAGGCGTCTTTGCGGGCGTTGACCGCTGCGCCAAATTGGGGTTTCTCGTCCGGCGGCAGGGTGCCGATGAGACGCAACAGACCAGTCAACTGGCCTTTGCGCCCCAAATACTGCACATCTACGGTTTCGAGTTCGGCAACAGAAGCCGCCGCCTCTAAAGCTGTTTGGGCCTCAGCGGCGACTTGCTCCAGTTGGCTCAGTGGCGTCATTCGGTGACTATCCTACAAAAGCTGGCCTAAGCAGCGGTTGCGAAGGCGTGGGTCGGAGCGGCCACAGCAATATTCAGTGACGCGACCAGCGTGTTGAACGCCTGGTTGTCGCTGATTGCCATCTCGGACAACACTTTGCGGTCCAACTCGACACCGCTGTCGTGCAGGGCGGCGATGAACCGGCTGTACTGGACGCCCTGCGCCCGGCAGGCGGCGTTGATGCGGGCGATCCAAAGCTGGCGGAACTCGCGCTTGCGGTTGCGGCGGTCCCGGTAGGCGTACTGGCCGGACTTCATCACCTGCTCATTGGCGTTCTTGAACAGGCGGGATTTGCCGCCGAAATACCCTGAAGCTTCTTTTAAGATTTTGTGGTGGCGCTTGTGCTTCATCACGCCGCGCTTGACTCGTGCCATTTTTTAGGTTCCTTTATGAGATACGCCGGGGTTGTAGAAAACCCCGGCAGAAATGCGTGCTTCGCACGAAGAAGGCCAGCAATAGGCGGCTCGTTCTTTGTCCGAAGGACATTGCTTTGCCGGGGTTTTCTACAACCCCGGCAGCAGCGTGTTTGCAGCTACTTCGGCAGACCGTTCGGCAACATCCGGCGGATAGCCTTCTTCTTGCCTTTGTACAGCTCGATGTCCGAGGTCAGCACACGCATATTCGACGGGCTTTTGTGAATGTTCAAGTGGTTGTGGTTGGCATGACCATGCATGAACTTACCCGTGGCAGTTATCTTGAAACGCTTGGCGGCTGTTTTGCGGGTCTTAATCTTCGGCATTTTTGTTCTCCTCAGTGCTTGTTAAAACGGCAGCGAACCCGGCGCACGAATAGTGTCCGGGTTCGTGTTCTGCCCCGAATGGCTGCCCTGTCCTACGCAGACGGCGGCGGCGGTGCGCCTGGCTCCGGCGCGGCTGCCGGGGGCGGGGCGGCTTTAGGCGCGGCAGGCGGCTTGGGAGCGGCCGGCTTCGGCGCAGGCGCTCCCCCGCCCTTTGCCGGGGTCAGGGTCAGGCTCATGGAGCGCCCTTCCATCGTCGGCGGCTTTTCAATAGCCGCGACATCGGCCACCTTCTGCATAAATGTTTCAAGCTGCTGGCGTCCGACTTCCGGGTGCCGGATCTGGCCGCCGATAAAGCGAAACGTCACTTTGACCTTGTCGCCGTCTTCGAGAAACTTGCGGGCATGGTTGACTTTCGTCATCAAATCATGCTCCGACAAAGTTCCATAACGCGGGTCGAGGCGTATATCTTTCAGCTCGCTTTGCTTGTGTTTTTTGGCGGACTCTTTTTCTTTTTTGGCTTGTTCATACTTGAACTTGCCGTAGTCCATGATCTTGCAGACCGGCGGCTGGGCCTGCGGGGCCACTTCAATTAAATCAATGCCGCGCTCACGGGCGATCATAAGCGCCTCGCGCGGGGTCATAATCCCGAGCTGGCCGCCATCGTCGTCAATGACGCGGATCTCACGGGCGCGGATGCGCTCATTCATGTTTACCCGTGGCTCGCGCGGGTCTCTGCGAAAATCTCTGTTGTTGATGTCTGAATCCCTTGTGTAAATCCCTCACCCACTCCGAAAAAGCCGGCGTCCGTGGGCCGGCACCAACCGTTTGACAGTATAGCCGAAAATCCGCTGTCTGTCAAGCCAGACGAGCAACAGTTTAGGACAAAATGCCCGTCAAGTCCAGCACAAAGCCCGGCAGCACATCCTCGCCGGACAAAGACGCAGGATTGTCCAGTATCTCGACATCCTGACCCAGACGATAAATTTCCACCTGACGGCGGCGCGGGTTGATCAGCCAGCCGAGACGCGCCCCATTTTCTTTGTATTCTTCCATCTTTCGGCGAGTTTCGGCAAGGCTGTCCGTGGGAGATAAAACTTCAACGAGAAAATCGGGGCAAAGCGGCAAGAACTTCTGCCTCTGCTCCGGCGTCAGCGCGTCCCAGCGGTCGCGCCTTAACCAAGACGCATCCGGGGCGCGTGTTCCGCCGTTCGGCAGGTTGTAGCCGCCGTTTGCGTCAAACGTCACTCCTGTTTTGTCTTGGTCGGCCCAGGCAAACAACCGCCCGCCGACAATGCTGCTTTGGTGGCTTGACTCACCTCCCGATGGCGGCATAATAATAAGTTTTCCTTCCCTGGTCAGTTCCATTCGCAGGTCCGGGTACTGAGCGGCAAGCGACGCAAACTGCTCCCGCGTGTACGGCTCCGGCACGTCTTTCGGTTCTTCCAAAGCCGAGGGGCTAGGACGAACGGCTTCGGCAACAGTCATGGCGTCTCCTCTGTTATGCTACTAAGACAAAATGCCCGTCAAGTCCAGCACGAAGCCCGGCAGCACATCCTCGCCGGACAGCGATGCCGGATTGTCTGATACCTGCACATCCTGACCCGGACGGTAGATTTCGACGCGCTGGCTTTTGGGATCAAGAAGCCATCCGAGCTTTGCCCCGTTGTCCTGGTACTCGACCATCTTCTGTTGAACGGCGCTCAGCCTGTCTGTGGCGGAGCGAAGCTCCACGACAAAATCCGGGCAGATTTGGGAAAACCCTTGCCGCGCGTCTTCCGTCAGCGCATCCCAGCACCCCTGCTTGATCCAGGCGGCATCCGGGGAGCGCTTTGCCCCGGTTGGCAGAGTGAAGATACTGGACGAGTCAAATACCTTCCCCATTTTCGTGCTGCGGTTCCAGATGACAAGATCCGCAGTCACATCCGCATTTTTGCTCCCTGTCTCGCTGAATGGTGGCGGCATGAGTATCAGTTCCCCTTCCCTAGTCAGTTCCATTCGCAAGTCCGGGTAGTTTTCGGCAAACGCCGCGAATTCCTCAGACGTATGAGGCTCCGGCTCTTCCACCCCCGTTTGGGGGGCAGACTTTGATATTGGTTTCCGTTCCGCTTCCAAAACTGCCATCATGCCGCCTCACTTTCAGGCTTCGGACTACTTCGCGTAAGCCAGTTCCACGATCTTTGCCGCCGCTTCCTGCATGGTCTCAGCGGGAACTAAGTTGGTCGTCTTCAGAAGCTCCGCGCCTTCCGCCGCACGGGTTCCGGCGAGGCGAATAACAATGGGGACTTTGACGTCCAGCGACTTGACGCCTTCGATAATTCCCTTCGCCACTTCGTCGCCGCGCGTGATGCCGCCGAAGATGTTGAACAGTACGCCTTTGACGTTCGGGTCGGACAGAACAATTTCGAGGCTGCTGGTGACAGCCTCGGCCTTTGCGCCGCCGCCGATGTCGAGGAAATCCGCCGGAGAGCCGCCGGCCCGCTTGACTTCGTCCATCGTCGTCATCACCAGGCCCGCGCCGTTGCCGATAATGCCGATGTCACCGCCTTCCAGCCGGACATACTGGATGCCCCGGCGATGGGCTTCGACTTCAATCGCATCAGTCTCGGTGTCGTCCTGCAAAGCCGCAAGCTCCGGGTGCCGGTACAGGGCGTTCTCGTCAATGTCCCACTTGGCGTCGCCGGCAACGATCGCGCCTTCTTTGGTGACCACCAGCGGGTTGATTTCGGCAAGCGTCGCATCCGTGCCGACATACGCCGCATACAAAGCTTTCAAGACGGGGATCATCTTGCCAATCAAAGTTTTGTCAAACTTCGCCTCAAACAGCACCGACCGGCAGGCGTAATCCGGCAAGCCGAGCAGCGGATCAATATACAATCGGGCGATGTCGGCAGGGTTGTTGTGAGCGACTTCCTCAATGTCCATGCCGCCCTGTGTGGACACAATCAGCACGTCCCGCTGCCGCACCCGGTCCTGCGTGATGGCGACATAGATTTCTTTGTCAATGTTGACCGCTTCTTCGACCAGCAGATTGTTGATCTTCAGGTCCGAGTTCGCCTGGGCAAAGAACAGCGTCTTGCCGAGCAAATCCTGCCCAATCGCCTCGGCTTCGTTGGGATCGCCCGCCAGCTTCACCGCGCCCGCCTTGCCGCGCCCGCCCGAATGCACCTGGCCTTTGATGACCACCCGCCGGGCAAGCGCCGCCGCCACCGACCGCACTTCCTCCGGCGTCCCCGCCACCTGTCCTTCGGGAACCGGAACCCCATACTGCCTGAGCAACTGCTTTGCCTGATATTCGTGAATCTTCATGTGTGTCTCTCCTGAAATCTTGTGACGATGATATTGTACCCAAGTTGTTCTAAGGTAGCTATTGGATATGTTGAAGCATAGATACAGTTGACTATTGGATTTTTGTATAGTAGAATACAAGCATACAAAGCAAGTGCATTTTCTATTCAACAGCGTGTTCTACAAAGAAATGAGCCAACATTGCCTGATATGATTTCCTGTCCTCATTGTCAAACCAGTACACCAGATGAGTTAAAGTTTTGCCGCCATTGCAAAAATCAGACTAAATGCCTGAACAAAGATTGCGGGCAACTTCTGATCTCCGACGAGACATTTTGCTTTCATTGTGGTGAGTCGGTCAAGGAAAATCATCGTCAAACACAGCTAAACAAGTTTGTGCATGATGTAAAGCAACAAGGGAAAAACCTTGAAGAGCATACCGAGTTCATCTTTTCTGACGACGTTGCTAGGGAAATTGCTCCTTTTGTTGGAGGCCAATTTCTTGGCGGATCGCCTCAGCGTTCTGTAACGCCGCCCAAGCATAACAACACCTTTGTTCCTTTAGTGCCAAAAGCTCTGACACAAAATGCTCCAGGACAGGAGACTGGTGAGATTAGTCAAGCTGAACCAGTGATCGAGCCACTTCTTGATAACGCACCAACACGAGTGAATACTCGTTTTTTCAGGCGCGATGGAGATGTTCTTCTTGCCGAGACTAAGGACTACAAAGGCACTAATTGGGCGAAACAGCAACGATATTTCATTCTTCTGTACGCCGCTGCGTATGAAGAGCTGTTTGGCAAACCGGTTCCTGAAAAGGATCACTTCAAGTCTGTCGCAGAAAAAGCGAACATTATAGACCGAAGCAACTTTACAAAATATCTGTCCGAGGAAATCAAAAAGCATTTTCTGGAAACCAGTAATGGACTTGCTCTTAACAATGATGGCAAGCTAGAGGTACAACGCATCATTGCTGACATAGACAATCCAAAGATCACTGAGGGAGAAGCCTACTGGAACAAATCTCAAACGGATACGACGAAACGTATTCGTTTAAGTGACAAAGATAAGCAACGGTTGCAAGATTGGGCTAAAGAAGATATTGACGTTGGTCAACTCGACCCACTGCTTCTCAAATCTGGCCTTGATTATGCACTGTTTGCGTTCTGGTCACTTATCACTCATTTGAAGAAGGGTGAAGGGTTTCCATGGAATGAAGCGTTTGAGTACCTAAAAGCCAGGCCGATTGCTGTGTCCGCATCACCTGAAACTTTCAGCAGGGCAGTAAAAAGCGACAGCAACAAAGAGTATTTCCGCGCAGACGGTGAGGCGTACTTCCTGACGCCGGAAGCAAATACCAAAGTCGAAAGCTGGATTGCAGGTAATTCCAAGCCTAGCGGTCCTGACAAGAAGACAGCGAGTTAACAATGGGCGTTGCAAAAACTAAGGTGGCGGCAGCTTTATCGCCACCACTTCCTGCTGAAATAATCTCTCATCTTATCGATGAATACATCGAAATCAAACAACATCTTGCTTTTCGCCGCTTTCAACCAAGCGAGCTAAATGGTGGCAGATTTGCTGAGTGTGCTGTGCGGCTTCTTCAACATTTACACAATCCTCCATATACTCCCTTTGGCACTACTTTGGGGGGCGGGGCGGCGGATGACATCCGCCGGCGGATTGAAAACAACACATCTTTGCATGACTCGCTCCGCTTGTATATCCCACGTCTTCTAGTTGTGCTATTTGACGTTCGGAACAGACGAGACGTTGGTCATGTTGGCGGTGATGTAAGTCCAAATCTGTCAGATGCCTTATTTGTATCGCACACTTCAGACTGGATTATGACGGAGATACTGCGCGTTTATTATCAATGTTCTATCAGTGCCGCGCAGGAAATCGCTAATGGTCTAAATGAAACTCAAATACCCATCATCGCAGATGTAGACGGATTTTTGCGCGTACAAAACACTAGTCTTAGCCCAGAGCATAAAGCATTAGTCATCTTGTACTATAAAAATCCCGCAAAAGTACGCGACACAGACTTACAGAAATGGACAGGTTACACGAATACAACACGCTTCAAAAAAGGAAAGTTGGGTGAACTTCACGCCGATGCTCATATACACTACGAAGCGGGCTTATGTTCTTTGTTACCTAAAGGCGTGTTGTATGTAGAGAAGCACATACCGATGCAACTGATCGTTTGATGGACTATCCACTTCATTTCACTGTTGCCAGTTGTGTTAATCCAAAGAAACCGGGCGAATGCCCATCTCGGTCATCAGCTCTTGCACCGACTTCCCGCGCCGCGATGAGAGTTCAAAGAGGTATTGGAGACGCTCGGCGTCCCTGGCTTCTGTGTGGTCAGACATGCGGATCGCTTCCTGCTGCTCCGCCGGCGTCATCGTTTCCTCCCAGCGGCGGCGAACGAGGTAACGGAACCGCTCCCAGAACGCTTCGGAAAAGCCCCGGCTGATTTCCTCTACGAGTTCTTTTTCCGTCATGGACGTGGGCGCGGCGGGAAATGGGTGACTGGCGGCCATTGCTTCGCGCACATAGGCAGCCGCGTCTATCCCCTCAGCTTCTGCCGCTTCGTAAACGCGGGCTTCAATTTCCGGCGGCAGGTCAACTAAAAGGGTCATCGCAGCTTTCTCCTCGCTCGCAGCGTTCTCCTCGCTTTAGCATTTTACCAGAATTGTCAGGCTGTTAGGGCGACTCGTCTGTCAGGTCAACGGGAATGTCTTCGGGGGCAAGCGTGACGACTTTGCCGTCCTGCCAGACGACGACGGCCTGACCCAGGCGCTTGTGCTGACGCAGGGCGTCGCGGACGGCAGTGCCAAGCGCTTGATTTACTTCTCCGTCATTGTCTAAATCAATTTGCTTTGTTGCTGGTGCTTCAGCCTTGATCATCTTTTTGATCCTTCTTAATCTGGCTCCAGAGCGCTGCCTGCTGGGCTTTTAGGGTTCCTTTAGCGATGAGTGCCGGTGTTGCGGTTTGGGTGTTGTCGTAGACGCGCCACAGATTAGCAAGCGGCTGGTACAGCGAGAAAAAGTTGTTCAAGCCTGCCGCGTAGCGGCGGCGGATGACGGGTTCGGGAATGTTATGCCCGCCGCTGAGTACGCGCTGGGCGACGCGCTGGATTGCCATCTCCGGGCTTGGCAGCCAGAAAAAGTAAAGCAAGAAGCGGTAGCCGTCGCGCTGCAAGCGCTCCACACGCGGCGCAAGTGTCCGGCTGGCAAGCGTTGTTTCTACTGCAATGTCCCGGCCCTGAGACTGTAGTTCTGCCAGCCGTGACAGCAGCAGGCGGCCAGCCTGCACGTCCTGCCCCGAAGATGAAGGCAAGCCTTTGGCGATTTCGTCGGCGTTCAGGAACGTGATTTCCTGAGACAGCAGCCCAGTGGCGGCAGTAGATTTGCCTGCCCCGTTCGGCCCGGCAAGGATGACGATTTGCGGCATTCGCTTCTGTTCTTTAGCCTTCTTCGGTGTACTTTTCTTTGAGGCCGGCGACGACGCTGGGATCGGCGAGCGTAGTGGTATCCCCTAATGCCCGGCCTTCGGCAATGTCGCGCAATAAGCGGCGCATGATTTTTCCAGAGCGCGTTTTGGGAAGTTCGGCGGAAAACAAAATATCGTCGGGACGGGAGATGGCACCGATTTTCTTAGCGACGTGGTCTTTAAGCTGTCCGGCCAGCTCAGACGTGCCGCCGACGCCGTCTTTGAGGGTCACGAATGCGGCAATGGCCTGGCCTTTAATCTCGTGTGTGCGTCCGATGACGGCGGCTTCGGCGACGCTTGGGTGGTCTACAAGCGCTGATTCGACTTCCATGGTGCTGATGTTGTGGCCTGCGACCAGCATAATATCGTCCACCCGGCCCAGCAGCCAGTAGTCGCCTTCCTCGTCGCGCCGTGCGCCGTCACCGGGGAAGTAGTAGCCTTTGTCGGCAAACTTGCTCCAATACACGTTTTTGTAGCGCTCGTCGTCGCGCCAAAGCGTCCGCAGCATGGACGGCCAGGGCTGGGTGATGACAAGTATCCCTGTTTGGTCCGTGCCGTGCGGCAGCGGCTCGCCCGACTCGTCCACAACTTCGGCGGCGATGCCGGGGAATGGGCGGGACGCCGACGCAGGCTTCAGCGTCGAAATTCCGGGCAGCGGCGTAATCATAATCGCGCCGGTCTCGGTCTGCCACCAGGTATCCACAATGGGACACTTCCCGCCGCCGATGTTTTTGTGATACCAAAGCCAAGCTTCCGGGTTGATCGGCTCACCGACGGAGGCCAGCAGCCGCAGGCTGGACAGATCGTGTTTTTCGGGCCACTCCGTCCCCCACTTCATAAATGCCCGAATGGCCGTCGGGGCCGTGTACATAATTGTAACGCCGTATTTTTCAATCAGGGTCCAGAAGCGGTCTTTTTGCGGCCAGTCGGGAGCGCCTTCGTAGAGAAACACGGTTGCGCCGTTTGCCAGCGGCCCGTAAACGACGTAGGAATGGCCCGTCACCCAGCCGACATCGGCAGTGCACCAGTACACGTCGTCATCTTTGATGTCGAAGATATATTTAGTGGTCGCCGCAACGCCCGTCAGATACCCGCCCGACGTGTGCAGGATGCCTTTCGGCTTGCCGGTAGACCCCGACGTGTACAGAATATACAGTGGGTCTTCGGCGTCCATCGGCTGCGCTTCGTGCTCCATACTCGCTTCGTCCATTAGCCGGTGCCACCAGAAGTCGCGCCCTTGCTTCATGGAGACTTGCTTGGCATCTTCCGTGCGGTTGACGACCACGACTTTTTCAATCGTGGTGTCCCCTTCCAGCGCTTTGTCCGCCAAGTCTTTGAGGCGCACCGGAGCGCCGCGCCGCCAGCCGCCGTCGGCGGTGATCAGCAGTCTAGACTGGCTATCGGCAATGCGCTCCGCCAGACTATCCGCCGAAAAGCCGCCGAACACGACCGTATGCACCGCGCCGATCCGGGCGCAGGCCAGCATGGAAACAACGGCTTCGGGAACCGCAGGCAGGTAGATTGTGACCCGGTCACCTTTAACGATGCCCAGCCCTTCCAGGACATTCGCCAGCTTGCAGACTTCCCGGTGCAGGTCCCAGTAAGTCAAAACCCGCGTGTCGCCCGGTTCGCCCTCAAAGATAATCGCGGCTTTGTTGCGCCGCCCGTCCGTCAAGTGCCGATCCAGGCAGTTCGCCGCGACGTTAAGCTGCCCGCCGTTAAACCACTTGGCATGGGGCGGGTCCCATTCGCAGACCGTGTCCCATGATTTTGTCCACGTCAGCAACTCCCCAGCCTGCTTGGCCCACCACCCTTGCGGGTCCGCCGCCGCTTCGTCGTATACGTTTGGGTCGCTGATATTCGCCTGCGCTGCAAATTCCGAGGGCGGCGCAAAAGTTTGTTCTGCCACTATGCAAATTCTCCTTGTTCTTATTCTCCAGGCTGTCGTTTGCGCTTTGCCGGAAAGATCATATTGAGCGGAATGGACAAGCCGGGCAGAATGTTTTCTCCGTCCAGCGTGTCGCCCACGCTGAAAACGATGGGCTGCCGCCCGCGCTGATGCGAGGTAATCGTGCGCTTACGCGGCTCGATGACCCAAACGATTTGCACACCGGCGGCAAGCCAATCTTCTACTTTATCGGCGACTTCCTTTGCCGTATCGTTGGGTGAGCGGGTTTCTACCGCAAGGTCAGGGATAACGGAAACATAGCCTTCCGGCAGCGGGTCCGGCAGCCGTTCCTCAGCCACGAAGGCGAAGTCAGGCGCGAGTACCGTGTCCGGGTCTCGTGCCACGAAGAAGCCCGTTTCGGCAGCGAACGTCTCCCCTAGCTCCTCACCGTAAACAAGACCGTTGACGTAGAAAGAGACCCGGCTCGTGGCGTTTCCATGAGGACCGCCGCTTGGTGACATTGGGCGCAGTTCTCCTTTAATTAACTCACCGCGATAGCCCTGCGCCGAGAGCCGCTCTAGGTCTTTTGCCGTTTGAAGCGCCGGCTTTGCGGGTGCGGAAACTGCCATGATTAATTTACTCCATCGGGTACTTGAGGCCCCACTGGGACCGAAGCGTGTCCAGCGTCTGCATGATGGCAAGCGTTTCGTCCAGCGGCATGACGGCGCTTTCGGTTTTGCCGGCGCGGAGGCAATCTTGCACTTCCTGCGCTTCGTAGTTGAAGCCTTCGCCCTCAAATGGAACCTCTATCTCCTCGGTCTTGCCGCCGGTTTTGAGGGTCAAATGGACGGGGTTCCAGAACGGGGCGTGGAGCTTGAGGGAGCCGTCGGTGCCGAAGATCGTGGCTTCCGACGGTGTGCCGATGCGAACACCGGTGATAATAGAGGCAAGCTGTCCCCCGGCGTATTTCAGCGAAACGGCGGCCATTTCGTCTACGCCCGTTTCGCCGATTTGCGCCAGGCCGGAGATGTCGGTGGGGGTGCCGAAGAGCATGGACGCCAGCGAAATCGGGTACACGCCGACGTCCAGCAGCCCGCCGCCGGCAAGCGCGGGGCTGAACAGACGGCCTTCAGGATTGATGTCGGTACGGAATCCGAAATCGGCTTGCAGCATCTTCGCCTCGCCGACGGCACCGGCGGCGATCAGCTCGCGCACCCGGACCATGCCGGGAAAGAACCTGGCCCACATGCCTTCCATCAAGAACAAATCTTTGGTGCGGGCCAGATCAATGACTTCGGCGGCTTCTTTGGCGTTGACCGTGAACGGCTTTTCGCACAGCACGGCTTTTCCGTGGTTTAAGCATAAAAGCGCGGCGTCTTTGTGCTGCGGGTGGGGCGTTGCGATGTAGACCGCTTGAACGTCCGGGTCTTGGGCCAGCGCCTCGTAGCTGCCGTAACGCTTCGGCGCATCAAACTTGTCCGCGAACTCGTCCGCTTTCGCCTGGGTGCGTGAGCCGACCGCGTGCAGCGCCGCGTTGGGAACCGATTGCAAGCCCTTTGCGAAGCGCTGCGCGATAGAGCCGGGGCCAAGAATGCCCCATTTTATTGTCTCGGAAGTGATTGGTGCCAAAGAGTTACCCTCATGGTGTTAATAGGCAGTCTTTCGCCGCCGCAGGAGAATTTTCCTGCGTACTTAGAACAAGGAAAGCTGGAGGGACCGGTGGCCGGGGGTCCAAACGGCGGAAGGGGCGTCGCGTTTGGCGACATCAAAGACGACGGGGC
>CAXTRL010000076.1:10987-12217 GCA_964246575.1 uncultured Armatimonadales bacterium | reverse complement strand
GGCTGCCGCGCGGGTCCCGTGCCGCAACCACTGTTTCGTGGTCAAGCAGGCGGCGTTCCGGGGCGGGGATGGCGGCTTCCAAAGCCGCCAGCAAGGGCGGATACAGGCTGATCAAGCGATCCAAGCATTCCCGGACCAGGACAAATGCCTGCCCCATGGTCCACTCGGCGGTTTCCAGGTAATCCAGCGTGTCTTCCAGTTGATCCACGGTGTCTTGGTAAACGCGCAGGCCGGGGGAAGGCAAGGCGAGGATCTGAATGCGCTGGGCTGCCAGAACGCCGCCGACGCCGCTCATGTAAATGCGCGGCGCAAGGTTGCCGTCGGCGACGCCGGCCAGCGGACCCAGCGAGCCGGCCAGCGCGGCGGCGGCGGCGTAGCGCTGCACGGCAGGAGAAGAATGCTTGACCAGCAGTTCCAGCGCCTGCCGGGTCAAGGTCCGCACTTCCTGCTGGGCACGCCACTGACCGGCATGGCTGGACAAAAACATGGTTTCCGGAATAAAAGTGCGGTCCAGGCTCAGGCCGGTCGTGGTTTTCTCAAATTGGGCAATCTGGACCCAGTCAAACTCGGCATCGCTGTTATCCGCCGAAAGCTGATACAGGGGACGCAGGCCACGGCAGCCGAGCAGGCCGGTGTCCACCGACGAGTATAAATGCGGCTCCGGGGTACGCTCCGTCAGCGACGCCCCGACATACAGCGGCACCAAAGTCGTTTCCGCTTCAATCGTTCCGCGCAGCGCCAAAGAAGGGTCATCCGGGATTTCAATGATCTGCCCCTGCCGCCCAACCGCAAGGCAGCCGCGCACGACTACCGAATACAGCCGGTCCCCTTCCGGGCTGGGCCGGCTGACGGCATCGTCGGCCAGATGCAGCAGCCCAGCCATGCGCCCGCGCTGGAGCGTCCAGCGCACCAGCTCTTCCAAATAAAATGTTTCCTGCTTGAATTGGCCACCCTGCATCAGGCGGACGCTGTCCCAGTCCACAGAGACCAGGTCGAATTTACGCATTGCAAATCACTCCCGAAAAAATTACGCCAGAAAATTATGTCAGAAGAAATAATACCCGATTTGGTGCCGAAGTCGGAGGGATGCCAAGAGGCTGTATAGAAAGTCTGCCGGGCGACTAAAGTCGCGGCAACAAGTTCTCAAAGTCCGCCTGCGCGGACTCAGAAGTTCGCATCTGTATGAACCTGCGAAGGCAGGTTTCGTGCCATTGTTGCTGCGGTTTTAAC
>CAXTRL010000076.1:3609-10977 GCA_964246575.1 uncultured Armatimonadales bacterium | reverse complement strand
CACTCCCGAAATAACGCCAAGTAAATAGTATAAAGAAAAGTAAAGAGTATAAAGAACTGATACCCGATTTGATGCCTAGGGGCCACTCGCGCCGCTAGAGCATTCGAGATGCTTCCTTCAGCCGCTCCACATCTTTTCTCGGCGGCATGCCGAACAAACTTTTGTATTCCCGGCTGAAGTACGCAGCATCGTCATAGCCCACTTGGAATCCGGCACCGGCGGCGTCAAGCGCCTCATAAAGCATCAGGCGGCGGGCCTCCTGAAGCCGCATCCGCTTCTGAAATTGCAGAGGGCTCAGGCCGACGACGGCCTTAAAGTGGAAATAGAAGCTGGAAACGCTCATCCCTAAATCCCTTGCAACGTCCTCAACTCGCAGCGGTCGGTCGAGGTTTTTTCGCAATTGTTCGGCGGCGCGTGCGATGTAATGGCTTTCGCTGCCCTGGTCCGCCATGCGGCGAAGCTGACTGCCCCGCTTTCCCAAGAGCAGACGGTAAATGATTTCCCGCGTGATAAGCGGCGCGAGAACTTTTGCTTCCGCCGGCGCCTCAAGGAGCCTAACCAGCCGCACCACGGCATCCAGCAGGCCCATGTCAAGCGGCCCGGTATTTAGAGCCTTCACTTGAGCAGGCCCTTCAAGCAAAGACGGCTCAGTTTCGGCTGCAACCGAGCGAACCAGGGCCATGTCAAGCTCCAAATGAAGACTGAAGTACGGCTGCTTCCTGCTCGCTTCCAGCACCCAGCTCACAACAGGCAGCTCGACCGTGACAAGAAGGTAATGGGCGGGGTCGTAGCGGTAGCGGTCATCGCCGACAAGGACCTCCTTGCTGCCCTGCGCGATCATGCACAGAGCAGGGCCATACAGGCTATGGACCGCCACCAGCGGCGAAGAATTGCGCTGCAAGTGAAGCCCTTGCATGGGATTGGTCGTCCCATCTTCACGCAGGGCCTCAGCGACACATTCCACAAGTTCCTCCCTGCCGGCCTGCGCCCTTTGCTCCTCCCGGTCCCTCGTTTTCAGATCCACCCAGTTCTTCTCCGGCCTTGCGGCGAGTCGCCACGTCGCTGCGATTTAGAGAATTATACAATATCTTTCCAGAATTGTCCAACGAAAGCATTTTCCCAGTGCATCATAATGAGGACGACACGAACAACAGGAGGCAACTGCAATGAAATCCGTATTGATGGTGCTCACGGGCGCTAAAATCTGGACGATGAAGGATGGGACAGCGCACCCCACAGGGTTTTGGGCTGAAGAGTTCATCACACCGCACAAGATTTTCACCGGTGCGGGGCTGAAAGTCACCCTTGCGACCCCCGGCGGCTTCACGCCGACCGTGGATGCCCTCAGCCTTTCGCTCGACATGAACAACAATGACGCGGACAGCGTTGCCAGCCAGCAGGCGTATCTCAAGCAGGTAGAAGATGCGCTGACGACGACGGTGCCTTTGGAAGAAGTGCAGGCCGGCTCTTATGATGCCGTGTTTGTTGTCGGAGGACATGGGCCGATGCAGGACCTGGCGGTGCATCCTTCCTTCGGCGACTTTCTGACCGTGATGCTGGACGCTCCCGATAAGATCGTGGCTTCCGTTTGTCATGGTCAGGCAAGTTTCCTGCCTGCACACCGGGCGGACGGGACTTGGCTGTTCAAGGGCCGCACGCTGACCGGGTTCAGCAACGAAGAAGAAACAGCGGCGACGTTCGCCGGCAACGCCCCCTGGCTCCTGGAAGACCGGCTGCGCCTGGCCGGGGCCAAGTACATAGCCCTCCCGGCGTTGACCCCTCACGTCGTGATCGACGGGAACCTCATCACCGGACAGCAGCAGGTTTCTGCCGGAGCGGCGGCCAACGCCGTGCTGAAGCAGCTCGTCAGCTCATCTTAAGACAAAAAGAAAGCAAGAAATGAAAAAAGTTCTGATTACCGGTGCAGGAACGGGTCTCGGACATGGAACGGCAATGCAGCTTGCGGAAAAAGGGTTCGATGTCATTGCCGCCGTCGAGATTTACGCGCAGGTCCAGCCCTTGAAGCGCGAAGCGGCTGCGCGAGGTCTCAGCATCCAGGTGGAAAAACTCGATGTCACCGTTGAAGGAGACCGCAAAAAGGCCCTAGACTGGGGTGTTGAGATTCTGGTGAACAACGCCGGCGTTCTGGAAGGCGGGAGCGTTGTGGACGTGCCGGCATCTAATATGCGCCATGAGTTTGAGGTCAACGCGATCGGGCCGCTGCTGCTGACCCAGGGGATCGCGAAACAGATGGTCCGCCGGGGCGAGGGAAGGATTGTGTGGGTGTCTTCGCGAGAGGGGATCAACGTCAATCCCTTTACCGGGATTTATTCTGCCTCGAAGCACGCGATTGAAGCCATTGCCGAGACGATGAGCGCGGAGCTTCAGGAGTTCGGGATTGAAGTGGCAACCATCAATCCAGGGCCGTTCCTGACCGGCTTCAATGATCGCGGCTTCCAAACCTGGGAAAGCTGGGAAGACGATCCATCCCAACGGCTGTTCGACTACTCAAAACTTGCGTTCCCAAGAGCGCAGTATGACCCGGAAATCATGATCAAGACGATGACTGCTGTGGTCGCGGGCGAGATTGACGACTACCGCAACCTCGAACCCAAGTCCATGCTTGAGGAAACCAAAAAGAACATCGAAGCGCCGTGGACGAAGAAGACGCGGGAGAACCTGGGCACCCGGCCCGCCAATCTTCAGAAGTGCTACGAAATGCAGCCTGAGACGCCTGTGGAAGCCTGAGCTGATTTCTTTGTGCAGCAGTCCAAGCTATCACTGGATGGCTTGGTCTGCCACTCTTTTGTGGAACATGCTGGCTAAAGCGTCATCGGGTCGACTGCCGCCGCGTCGTCTTCTACGTCTTCCGCCCAACTTGAAAGCCTAGCTCCGGTCTGGAACTCATGCTTTAAGTAGGTCGGACGGTCCAGCCGCGCTTCCGACTCGCGCCACAAAATCTCGACGCGGCAGCAGACCGGCAGAAACAGCCGAATCAAGGCCGCCAAAGTCGTCCGCGCTTTGCCAGCGTCCTCGTCCTCATCCGACAGCGGCATTTCCAGCACGACGCCGGGATATTGCAGCAGGGCCGCGCCGCCGAGGACCGCTGTGCTGTTAAGCTGGGCTAGCAGCGTACCGGGGCGGCTGAAGGCGGGGACATAGCGCCGGGGCCGAACAACCACGTCCGGGTGGATCAAGCGCTGCGCCGCCGTTTCCAGCAAAACAAATGGGTCCGCGCTCTCACGCCGCCAGGCAGTCAGGGACCAAAGCTGCATTTGCTGGATGTCGTTCAGCTTGCTGATGTCCAGCGTCTGCCGGTCCGGTTCCAGGCCAACGCCTAAAACGCCGCCGCCCCCCGCCCATTCTTCCAGCCGCGCTTGCAGCAGCGACCGGCTGCTGCGGCCTCCGGTGACCGACAGGAACCAGCCGTCGGCGCGTCCCGTTCCCGCCGCCCGCATGTCGGAAATGCGCCCATGAATCCAACCGATGCCGTTCAGGGAGTCCGCCACGGCGGTCGCCAGCAGCGCCTCGGTGGTCATAATCTCCATCAGCTCCCGCACAATGCGCTCCCGTTCCCGCGCTGTCTCATACGACAGCGCGGACAGCATGGCCCGCAGCAAAGCTCGCTGGGCGTCCCGTTCCCCCAGCGTCAGCTCCGTCCATGCCGCGTCTTCGGCGGCGGCTTCCGGCTCCGGGCCATACAGCAGAAACGCCCAGCGCTCCAGAACAGTCATCGCCGCCGGACGCCTGACGGCTTCCAGTCCGTCAATGCCGCGCGGCGGCAGCTTCGCCGCCATGAGCAGCCAGGCTTCCCGGCAGGCCGTCCGCCCTTCCGGCTCGGTCACCCGCTGCGCCGCCAGACGGGTCAGCGCCTTTAGGCGCTCCGCATCTTCTTCAGCAGAGTCTAAAGCAAGAACTGCAAGGATGTCGTCGGCCCCGGCTTCCAGCAGAACGCGAATATCGGCAGGCAGCGACCGCATCAGCTCCGGGTACACGGTGCAGACCTGCCGGGTCAAATCTTCCAGCGGGGACTGCGGCGGATTCGGGGGGGCTGCGCCCGGCAGCCCAGCCAGCAGCGGCGGCACAAAATGCGCCAGCCGGCCCACTTCGCGGCTTTCGCAGCGCTCCCCTTCTCCGTCCGGCACAAAGTAATCTACAATGTCGGCGCGGACACTGACGGAAAGGCGCGGGCGCACTTCTTGGGGATCTACTCGGTGCACGATCAAACGCTCGCTGAGCGAGTCATACACCGGGCCGGGCGGCTCCTGACCGCTGATTTCCGGCGCGGCGAAGTGGCCCATTTCCGGCAGCAGCCGCAGGTTTTCTTCGGGAACGCCCAGCTCATGCAGGGTTTGCCAGGCTTGCAAAACATAGCTCGGCCAGTTCAGCCCGCCAAGCTGCGGGAAAACAACCGTTTCCTGTGTTTCTTCCACTTTGTCCATTAAGCCGCGACTTGCCCTTCAATGCGAAACGTGGACAGCACAAAATACTGCGAAATCACGGACGCCAAATAATTTGCTAGGTCCGCCAGCAGAAAGTCCGGAATGTTTGCGCCGGCCGCCTGCTCAAACGTGATCCGCAGGCTTTGGATCAGCGGCAGAGAGTCCGAAGGAATGCCTCCGCCGCCGCTGAATGCAACTTCACGCGCCAGCACCGAAGGCCAAAGGTAAGAGCGCCAGTGGCCGCCGCCGACATCGGGGTCATTGATGATCTCGCGCACAGCGGACCGGAACCGCAGCATTTCGCCGGTCTCACCCTGCCGCTGCCGGATAATCTCCCACAGGTCTCCTTCAGTCAGCAGCGGAGGACGCAGAACGCTGTGATACCAGGCCGCCCGTGCCCATTCCGCCCGGTCTTCCGGCCCGCCGAGCGTGGCCCCTCCGAGCGCAGGATACGGAGCGCTGAACCGCAGCGGCGGCTTTTCGAAAGAAGTCGGCGAGTCCAGCGCTCCCATCCGGCCCCGGCCCCAGGAGCCGTAGTAGATTTTCGCCTGCGTCCGGCCGGCCTGCACTTGGGGAAACTGTACTTGCACATCCGGCTCCGTTGCCAGCGGGTCCTGGCTTGGCAGGCGAATCAGCGACGCGGGAACATCCGCGCCGTCATGCCGGATCGTGGCGGCAAAAATGCCGGGAACGCCGCTCATCCGCAGCGCATGTTCCTGGCCCACACGCGGAAAAGGCGGATAAAAAGTGCTGTCGGAAACGCTGGTTTGCACGACCGGGACGGCGTTCAAGCTGATCCAGGGAACCGACGTGCGCCGGGCGCTGATTTCGCGCAGCGCGGCGGCGGCTCGCGGCTTCGGGCGCGAAACCGCGCCGATCAGCCGAAAGCCGGTCGCGCCGCTGCCCATGCCGCCTATACCGGGTGGAGGGTCTCCTGAAGAAGAGTTGGCAGCCAGGCTAAAGCAGACCATCTTGCGCCCATACGGATAAAACGGCGGCAGCCAAAGGTCCAGGTGCCGCTGGTTCATGCGGGCCGTCTGCATTTCGCGCTCAAACGCCATGCTGCCGTCATGCCGATCCATCTGCGCCGGGCGGACGCCTGCGCCGGGTGTTTCCACCCACCACTCTGCGCCATCTAGCGCTTCCATGACTTCTTCAGGGACCGCCAGGAACGCAAGCTGGCCGCGCTCCAAAATTGTGTCCACCGGCTCGGACGCAGGCAAGTCCACATTAATGGCAAGGGACCAATCCCCTCCCGCCCGCTGTACGGAAGCTTCGCGCAGCGTCGTCGGCTGAAGCCAGCTTTCGCCGCAGACAATCCACGGAGCGCCCGCAGGATCGGAAAGCGGCGCTCCTTC
This sequence comes from uncultured Armatimonadales bacterium, assembly GCA_964246575.1. GTDB lineage: Bacteria > Armatimonadota > Armatimonadia > Armatimonadales > Capsulimonadaceae > JANXMY01. The sequence goes on along the minus strand of CAXTRL010000076.1, from coordinate 5,177 downwards.
CATTAGAGGAGTTGTCCGGGCCGGGGGCCGCTGCGGGACAGCCAAAGTTTGGGCCGGAAACTTCCAGTTCCCAAGCGGAAAAAACTGTTCTTCTAAATGTGCCACCGATGATGCTTCGGCATGAACGAAATGCTCCTGAACCGCGCCTTTCCACCCGGCCAACATGGCAAGAAAAGGCGCATAATGCGTCTCGTAGTCCGCAACAACGCGGTGGCGCATCTCGCGCGGCATTCGGGCCAGGATGTCGCGGACATCCGGCGGCAGCTCGGTCTCGTCATCAGCCATAAAGAAGTTCGTGTTCTTAAAAAAGTTCGGGTTCTTTGGTAGTCAATTGTGGGGCAAACGCAGAACAGGAGGGGCCAGCGTACTGGCACCCTCCTGCTGAGATGAAGTCAAGCCTAAAGTTAGGCGGCAGGCTGCTCCGGCTCGCCAGGCTGAACAGCCAGGATGTTGTCGCCGGAGTAATCTACATTGTTTTGGATCATCACGCCGCGAATGACGATCTCGACAAAGTTGCCTTGATCCGTGCCGTTCGTTGAGCCTTCCGGGTACTCTTTTTCAATGTAAGAGTGAACGTAAGACTTTTGCAGCGTCCACATCTTTTTGACTGTATGCGAGCGGTCCAGCGTTTGAAGCTCAACCGTCTTGAAACGCTTCGGACCCTGAGGTGCCAGCGCCCAATGGGCGATGGTGACGTCATGGTCCAGCGGCAGAGTGATGGTGAACTGCATCACGGGGACTTGGACGGCCTCACGGACCTTTTTGTCCTGGTCCAAGTCGTGAAGAATCTCCACTCGTGCGTCGAAAACGCGGTTGACTTTGGTTCCTTGAATCGTTAAATTCGGCATTTCGTTTCCTTCCTCTCAGAATGCACCGAACACTGAAGAAGCGTCCGGTGCGAGTGTCTCTGTCCAGCCTAGAAAATCTGACTTAGCTTAGAAAGTTTGACCCGGCCTAGAAGCTGATCCCGAACTCGTCAATCAACCCCTGCTCGAAGTAGAGTGCAATCTTGAAGTTGTTTCCCTCGGCACGCTGCACCTTAAACTCCTGCCCGGTTTTCAGCTCACTGGGGAATGAGTTGACAAGCTTAGTTGGTTCGTACCACTTGGTCCACTTCAGGATGTAGTTGAGGTGATCAGTCAGCATTTCTTCGGCTTTTTCCTTGTCTTCCGGCATCGAGCCGCCATAGCCAAGCTCCCAAGCCGCCCGCAGAAGCCGCTTCAAGTAAACTTCCTGACGGAACAAATGCAGATGCCGGTAAGACTGGTTGCCGTCTTCTTTGTGCAGCCGGCGCAGCGTGCGCGGCACCGAAAGGAACGGCGAGCGGCCGGACACATGGGTGAAGGCCAGGAACGGCATGGCGCTGCTGAGCAGATCGCTCATCAGGCCGTCGTTTAAGAAGTGGTCAGTCGGCAGGTCAGTTTCGCCCAAAAACGGATTGATGGACAAATCAATGCCGATGCCCGGCAGGTCGGCCCGCATGGAAGAGACTTCTTTTTTGGCCCGCTGCAGTTTGCGGCGCAGGTAGTCCGGCACGTCGTTCGCCATCAGCCGCCCGGCGGCGACAT
>CAXTRL010000076.1:0-3509 GCA_964246575.1 uncultured Armatimonadales bacterium | reverse complement strand
TTGCGGCGCAGGTAGTCCGGCACGTCGTTCGCCATCAGCCGCCCGGCGGCGACATAGCAGGAGCGGACCGTCAGCTCCGGCACGTCCACGCCGACTTCAATGCCGCCTTCCGCCGTTTTGCCCGTCACCAGCTTGCCGTCCGGCGGCATAATGGTAAAGTCCGGCAGGCACAAGATGCCGCAGTCGCCGGACTCGCGCTCTACGACCGAGTCAATTGCATATGAGTCGTTCAAGTCTTGCAGATATTCTCGCCGGGTCCGCCCGGCGCGGACCCGCTCTTCAGGCGAAAACAGCACTTGGAAGCCATATTCGTAGCCCCAATCCATCAAAGGCAGCATTTCGTCCACATACGTGGACTGGTCATAGGTGTCGGCGTTAGGCGAAAGGGCTTCCTGAGCGACGCGGATCGACTCCAGCAGCGGGTCATCCAGCATGATTGAATTTTGCTTGCGCTTGGCGGGCCGCTTCTTCTTGAATTCGGCGACGCTCGGCACGATCACAAACGAAATCGCGTCGCGGAACTGGTTGTTGGCCTGGGCGTTTGCCCCCTCAAAGAAGCGCTTCAGCTCATCGGGCCGGGACAAGAACAAATGCGGCAAATCGTCATTGGCGATAATCAATTCCGGCTTCATCGCATCCGGCAGCCGGACATCCGAAGGGAACTCGTTGAACAGCAGGTAGACGCCCATGATCGTCTCAAACAGCGGCGTGACCGTCTGCAAAAACGATTCAACAGCGTTGGAGTAAACGCCCAGAAACATATCGTGATAATGCTCAACGTCCCGAATGTCTGGGTTCAGCAGGGCCAGTTCTTTGGGGTTTTGCAGAACCGTTGCGACTAGATTACCCATCAGCGGAGCAATCATGCCGCGCTCGATCATCTTGTCCATGAACTTGCCAACAGCGATGGGGAACCGCTTTTCCTGCGGGATCAGCGCCAAATCCTGTCCGGCGACCAGCTTGCCCTGCTCACGAATTCGGTCCAGCGCGTTGTCCAAGGTTCGCACGGCAATGGCGGTTCCCGCTGCCCCGCCCTCAGACTTGACCAGCGCATTTCCTCCATCACTGCCGGCTTCGCCGTCCTTGCCTTCCAGAAGCTTGGGGTCGCCTGCGGCCAGCTTTTTGGTCTTCTTGCCGTTTGCTTCGGGGGCTTCCAGGGCTGGCAGAGAGCGCGGCGAAGCGATCAGAGATCGGTTTTGGCCAAACTCGATCTGGTAGACGTTGGGGTCAATCGCGCCGCCGCCGGGAGCTTGGCGCTTCAGCTCATTTGCCGTTTGTTCCAGACCGTAGACAACCGTCGGCAAAACACGCACCGTGTCTTCCAGCGCTCCTTGAAAGTCGTCGGCGGCCATCTGGTACGCTTCCAGGGCGCGGACGGTGTCTTTGGACGCCGGGCCGCGCTTCGCTTCCAGCATCAGCCGGTCGTTCTTGACTTGTACGTCTTCAGCGATTTTTCGCATCAGCGTGCGCTGGTTCTTCGGCTTGAAAGCAAACAGCGAAGCATCTACGTCCACGCGGAACGTGGACACATCCTGCCGAACCCGCTTTTTGATCAAGTCACGCAGGCAGCGCACATACGGATGGTCGGAGCTGATCCGAATCTTTTTCCATCCGGGGCCGCCTTCCAGGGCAAACTCGATTTGAGGCGGGCCTGGCGTTTCCTCAACAACCGCTTCCCCTTCCGCCCCAGCCTGCGCCATCTGTGGGCCGCGCACGCGGTAATAAAAGCCCGGCTGGAACTTGTCCAGAAACTCGGCGAACGAGGTGACGGTCAGGTTTTCGCGCACGAGGGCCAAGAACTGCTCTTCCGACATTTCTTCCACGCGGGACAGCAGGCTGCCCAGCGAAGGTGTGTACTCGCGGTCACGCTCCAGGGCTTCCGGGTCAAGATACTCATCCAGATTGACTTTGGCGAACAAAATGGTACGGTTGGTTTTGCCCAACATGCTGCGGTTCGCTTCCAAAATCGTTTCATTGGTGATTGGCACAGGCTTGTCTCCTTGCAAAAATTGCAGCAAAATTAAAAGTAAAATAGCGAAAGCAAAATAGAAGCCAAAGCGAGGAAGCAGGATAAGCGCTGGCCTGCTTATTCCCATTTCCAGCTTATCATACACATCAACTTAAAGCGCTTAACTTAAAGCGCTTGGCGGCTGAGAAGAAGGCTCCACAGCCAGTAGCCCACGCCGCCGCCGCCCAGCAGGGCCACGCCCAGCAGAACATACGCCAGCCAGCCCGTGCGCGGACGCAAACGCAAAATGGCACGCTCCGGGAACGCTGTTTTTGCATCTTCCCAAGCCGGCCAAAGCGCGTGAGAAGCCAGCGATCTTTCTGACGCCAGGCGTCGTCCGCGCCAGTCGCGCAGGTCAAAACAGCAGGGACGGTCCGACTTGTTCAGAATCAGCGCGACAACCCGGTCAATACGGTCTTCCGCATCCACATAGGTGTATTCAATGCTGCCTGCGACCATTTCCGGCGGTCCGACCCGGTACAAGTCCCGGCGCAGCACCAGAGAAACTTCCTGGGTCGCGGCAGCAGCATTTTCCGGAAACTGCGATGCCAGCGACTCGCTGCGGGGCAGAAACTTTTCGCCAAACCAGAAATGCCGCGAAACCCGGTCCAAAGCCTGCCGTGAGCGGCGCACGTCGTCGTGGTTGACGCAGTCTTGATACAGCTCGGAAAACGTGGAATGAGCCGGGCAGCCCCGGATCCAGAAAGGCCGAACATCCGTCAGCTCAGGAATAGTAATCTTGAAATCCACGACTTCGTTCTTTGCCCAACTTCTCCCGAATAGCTTTCTGGCAGTTAATTCGCCAGCCGCGCCGCGATTCCTTCTTTTCAGTTTTTTATTTCTGTTTTCTTTTTCAATTTTTCTTTTTGCTCTAATTCCTGTTTATTACGGCAATTGTTTCCGCAGAAGCGCTCAATAACGCGCCAGCATGGTAAAATGTGAGGACGGCACGGCAAGGCCGCCGCTTCTTGCCTGATTTTTGCCTCAAAAGGATTAAACTTGTGACATTCCAGCTTGAAATCGCTGACGCCGCCGAGCTTTCCGGGCAGCAGTATATCACGGATGTCGTTGTGGAGCGGACATTGTTCGCGCACACCAAAGCGCAGATTACGATCCGGTGGCAGGACATGGACACGTATGACGGGCGCTCCGCCGCTTTTCTTGCCGCCAAAGTGCTGAACCATTCCCTGACGCTTTACTGGAAAGACAACAACCTGGCCGAGCATGTGCCGTGCTTCCGGGGGTATGTGGAGCAAGTCGCGGCGGAGCGTGAAGCCACGTTTTCCTGTCTGCACCTTTCCTGCATTTCGTACAGCCGCCGCACAGATCTTATTCCCCGCTACCGCGCGTTCCAGGCGACGACCCTGCTGGACATTGTCCAGCAGGTTTCCAAGACCGAGCCGCTGATCAAAGTCATGCAATCTGCCGACCTCAATCTGCCGGTGACGCTTTCCTTGCAGCACGGCGAAACCGACTTCGCCTACCTGCGCCGCCTTTGCCT
>CAXTRL010000075.1:0-12305 GCA_964246575.1 uncultured Armatimonadales bacterium | reverse complement strand
ATTGGCGTGTTAATGATGGAAAGCCGCACCCCGGATTTGTACACCGAAGAAAGCGTGATGATGCTGCACCTGGTCGCCTCCCAGGCCGCGACCATTTACCGGGAAATCACGTCCCTGCGGAACTTGACCAATTATACCGACAACATTCTGCGCTCTATCGCCGCCGGCGTGATCACGATAGACAAGAACGGCTGCATCGTGACTTGGAACAAACGCGCTGAAGAAATAGTCAATCTACGCGCTTCCCAGTTTATCGGAATGCACTACACGGCCTTTATTGACCTGCTGCAAATCAATTTGCCTGTACGCGAAGAGACGATGCGGATGGTGGAACTAACCGCCCAAACCGGCAAAGTTTTCACGCGCAACTCGCTTTGCTATCAAAGCCCGCAGGGGGACGAAACGTATCTGAATTTAAGCGCGTCCCAGCTTGTCAGCGAGTCGGGCGACTATTTAGGCATCGTCGTGGTGTTTGAGGATGTGACCAACGAAGTTCAAATGAAGGAAGAAGTGGAGCGCGTTTCCAAGCTTGCCGAAACCGGGCAGCTTGCAGCAAACATCGCCCATGAGCTGCGGAACCCGCTGTCGTCCATCAAGGGCGCAGCCCAGCTTCTCCAAAAAGAGCTGCCGGCGGACTTAATGGCGGAGCATGGCGAGTTCTTAGACATGATCGTGCAGGAAGTCAACGGGCTGGACCGAATAGCCACCGAGTTTTTGGAATTCTCGCGGGTGACGCCGCCGGAGATGCGCCCAGTCGGCATTGCCGCAATGCTGTCGCGCCTGCTTCAGTTTATGAGCGCGTATCTTGCGGGTCAGGACGTTCAAGTGGTCCAAAACATGCCGGACGACTTGCCGGAGCTGTGGCTGGACCGCGCCCAAATGGAACAAGTCGTCAAAAACATCGTCATCAATGCCGTGCAGGCGATGCCGCACGGCGGAACCCTGACCGTCGCGGCGAATTGCCAGCCGGAGCAGGATATTTTGAACATTGATTTCGCCGATACCGGCGTCGGCATTTCCGCCGCCAAGATTGACAAGATTTGTACGCCGTTCTTTACGACAAAAACCAAAGGCACCGGCCTCGGCCTTGCCATTGTCCGCAAAATTGTAGAAACGCATGGCGGGCGTTTAGTGATTCGCAGCACGCCGGGCGAAGGCTCGACCTTCACGGTTCAGCTTCCGATCCAGCCGGTTCCGACCGGCATGATCGCGGCGTCCCGAATCGAGATCACCGACCAGCGCCACGACAAGGCGGACCGGGGATACGAGTTGGAAGCCGTTTACTCGGATTGACATGCTAAAGGACAAAATGCAGTATGCCCGCAGAATTATCAGCCGCAAGCACTAAGGCCAGTATACCAAAAACGCTGCTCATCGCCGACGACGAGCCGAACATCCGGCGCGTTTTGCAGGCCATTTTCGTTAAAGACGGCTACGAAGTCCAAGTCGCCGAAAACGGCGTTAAAGCCTTAGAGTGGGCCTCAGCAAACCCGGTCAGCCTCTTGATCACCGATTTGATCATGCCGGACATGAACGGCGTCGAGCTGATCCAGAAAGTCAAGCAGAAGCACCCCGACTCGGTTGCCATTGTGATCACAGCCTATGCGACCATCAAGACCTGCGTGGATGCCATGCGCTACGGCGCGTCGGACTACATCACCAAGCCGTTTGACATGGACGAAATCCGGGCTGTGGTCAAACGCGCCGTCGCCCGCGCCGCCGAAGCCCAATCCCCGGCAGGCTCCGCTTCTAAATCAAGCGGCAAAACGCCGTCCATTCTCGCAAACGCCGTCAGCCCGGCCATGCAGGATGTGGTGACGACCATTGGCCGGGCGGCGTCTTCCCGCGCAACCGTCTTGATTCGGGGCGAAAGCGGCACCGGTAAAGAACTAGTCGCCCGCGCCCTGCACGAGCAGTCCGACCGCGCTTCCGGCCCGTTTGTCCCGATTTCCTGCGCCGCCCTGTCCGAGACGCTTTTAGAAAGTGAACTGTTCGGCCACGAAAAGAATGCCTTCACCGGCGCAGCGGCGGAGCGCAAGGGCCGGTTTGAGCTGGCGCACGGCGGAACGCTGTTTTTGGATGAAATTGGGGACGTGTCGGGGGCCGTGCAGGTGAAGCTCCTACGCGTTTTGCAGCAGCGCGAGTTTGAGCGTGTCGGCGGCACCAAGACAATTAAAGTGGATGTGCGGGTCGTGGCGGCAACCAATGCCGACCTAGAGCAGCAGCTCAAAGAAGGCAAGTTCCGCGAAGACTTGTACTACCGCTTGAAAGTGCTTGAAATCACCATGCCGCGCCTCAAGGAGCGTCGGGACGACATTCCGCTGCTGGCAACTTTGTTTTTGCAGAAGTTCAACGAGGAAAACGGAACGGCGGTTGAGAAGTTCTCGCCGGAAGCCATGCTGCACCTGCAAAGCTACACTTGGCCCGGCAACGTCCGCGAATTAGAAAATGTCGTGCATCGCTGCGTCGTCATGGCTGATCACAACGTCACCGTCATTGAAGCCGACATGCTCCCCGCAATCATCCGCGAAGGGCGCCTCAGCTAAGATTTCTACAAGAAGCCTGCAGAAAAGCCCTGCTCTGACACTGAGAACGGGGCTTTTTGGATGAGTTCAGGGACGCTTAGGCCGCAGACTGTGCGATCTTCTTACGGGCGGCGACGACTGCGCCGCTAAGACCGAGCATTAGGAGCAGGCCGAAGGAGACTGTTGTCGAAGCTTCCGGCACGGCTGACGGCACAGCAGCCGGGGCGGGGGTAACGTCTGAAACGCCGGCTCCCCCGGTGGGGCCGACGGCAGCCATGTTGACAAAGCTGCCAGGTGCATCGGGTGAGCTGAAGACGAAAGTTTCTGTCGAACCAGCGGTCAAAGTTCCGCCGGTAGCCGAAAAGAACACGAAGCTGCCGGGCGAGGTCTGGCTGAACGCGGAGAGCGAGCCGAAAATTGAAACGCCGCTGATATTTGGATCATTGAAGCTGACTGTGAGCAGGGTTGTGTTGAAGCTCGGTGTAAGAACGTAATTGTAGGCATAGCTGCCGGGCGAGGATTTGTCTGATCCGATGACGGTCAAGCTTTGCGCCTGCGCTGTGCCGGCGAGGACAGCACCGGTAAGGGCAGTCAAGATAAATGCGGATTTGGCGATGCGATTCATGTTTTTCCCTCTGTATTTTTCCTGAGCGTCGTTCGGCGGCTGACCGAGAAGCATAAGTGCATTCGGCATGGAAGGCGACAAGCGCCATCTGCCTGCCACACTCTACTTGTAGTGCAAAATCTGTGCCAACTCAGCAAAAATACGGTCTCGTCCTTTAATTTTTACCCAGATATTCTTTGCCGTCGCATAAGCTTCAGCGAGCGTCGCTTACAGCGCCACTGTCTTGCTTGGCCCGGCGGCGTTTAGGACTTCGGCGGGGTCGCGCCAGCCGAGGCTTTCGCCGTCGCGCATCAGCAGGACCGAGTCGGCCCCCGTGAGCATTTCCGGGTCGTGGGTCACGACAACCACCGTGCCACGCTCGCGGTACGCGGACAGTAGGTCTACGACCAAATGCCCGTTGGCATGGTCGAGTGACGCCGTTGGCTCGTCGGCGAAGATCACGTCGGGATCGTTCATCATGGCCCGCGCGACGCACACCCGCTGTTTTTCGCCGCCGGACAACTGCGACGGCAGCTTGTCCGCCAGGCCGCTAATCCCAAGCTGCTCAAAATACCTCAGTGCCTTACCCCGCGCTTCGGCGTCTAAGATCGGCGCACCCATCAGCACATTTTCCATAGCCGTTTGCCAGACCAGCAGGTAAGGCTGCTGGAAGACGAAACCAAAGCGCTGCCGGCGCAGGTCAATGAGGTCTAAATCCGAGTGTGACCCGAAGCGGTAGTCATCCAGCACGACATCGCCGGAAGTCGGGCGCTTGAGGCCGCTGAGAATATACAAGAGCGAAGATTTGCCGGACCCCGAAGGTCCCATGATGCCGACAAAGCGCTTGTTGGGGATTTGGATGGAAACTTCCCGCAGGGCATGGGTGCTGCGTGCGCCGTCGGTGTAAACGAGAGAAATTTTATCGGTAGACAGAATCGAATCGGACATAAATCGGCTTTCTAAAATGCGCCCAAAGAGCCGGGGTTGTGGAAAACCCCGGCAGGAAATGTCCTTCGGACAAAGAGCAGGTCAGCATAACCAAACTTACTCTTCTTCGTCCGAAGGACGCTTCTTTGCCGGGGTTTTCTACAACCCCGGCAATGCTGCCTCGGCTCTTAACGTCTCTCAATGATCGTGACCGGGTCCAGATGGGACAAGCGGTAGGAAATCGTGGCGACGGCGAACAGGGTGATGCACACCGGGATCGGCAGCGTGTTCCAGTAGGACAGCGGATCGCTGGGGTTAATCAGCATCCCGCGCGGCTCAAAGACGGAGCCGCGCATCAGGCTCAGAATGCTCCAATTGACGAAGACGCCGAGCAGCCAGCCGAGCGAGGTCAAGATCGCCGTCTCGGAAACCGCGTGCCAGACCAGAGTGGATCGCCGGATGCCGATAGCGGCCAGCACCGCGAACTCGGAAATGCGCTGGGTGAAGTAGATGTTGGACAGCATTCCCGCCATCAGCGCGACCACAAAAATGACCGTGCCGTTGACCAGGTGCATGATCAGGTACATGGACGCCAGCGAGGTTCGCAGCGTCTTCACCAAATTGTTGAACGACAGCACCTGCACCTGGAACTTGTCCAGGGACCCGAACAGCGTGTCCCCCACCCGGCCCTGATCGTCTAAGTTGTTCGTCGTTACCAGCAGCGAGCGCGGCACCTGCGCCAGACTCGCATCGGTGAACTGCTTGGACGTGAACGCCATCCAAGTCGGCCCGCGCAGAATACCCACTAATTTGATGTTCGCGGGCGCGGCCACCAGCGTTCCCGTATCGAGGGGACTGGCAATGATGTCCCCGATCTTCACTTTTTTGTTCCGCGCCAGACCTTCCGAGATCACCGCTTCCGGCTTGCCCGGCAGCGGCATCCGCCCGCCCGGAATAAGCGCATCCCCCGCCCGGCGCAGCAGGTAGTCCCGGTCGGCGTCGTTCACGCCGAAGCAGACAAAGGGAAACGGCCCAAAGACCGTGTTGATGTTAAAGAAAAAGCCGGACGTTTCAATCGTCCGCTCTACCCCCGGCGTCTTCTGGATTTGCGTCTTGATGCCTTCGGGAACGCGAATCACGCTTTCCCCCGGCAGCGCCGCGCCGATGCGCGGAATGACCGGCGTAAAAACTTTCGTGTAATTGTAGATCGTCAGCACCGTCAAGTCAATCGAGTTGACGATGGTGACGACCGACGCAATGAGAAACACCGACAGCACAATCACAAACGCCAGCGGCAGAGTGCGCCCGAGGTTGCGGCGGAAATAAGTAATCGGGTTCAAAGGGCGTGCGATGGCAGTAATTCCATTTCTAATGCGCTTCCGAGTAACAGCAAGCGCCGAAAAACAAGCGCTTTTAGTATACCCGCTCGCCGCCTCGGACAAGCACGTTCAAAGTCGGGTAAAATCTCCCCATGAAAACTCTCACCGACAGGCAGGCCCAGGATGCGCTCCCGCAGCTTTTGGAAGAAGCGGCGTCTTCTCATGTGCCGATACGCATTGACGGCGGCAGCGCTTCCGCTGTTTTAGTCGCCGAGGAAGATTGGCGAGCGATTGAGGAAACGCTGTACCTGCTGTCCGTTCCTGGAATGCGCGAGTCCATCCAAGCCGGTCTGCGGACGCCCGACGCCGAATGTTCTTCGGAGCTTCCCGGGGGATATAGTCCCGGCCAAAACAAAGCCGTCTGACGCTTGGACAAGGTACAATCAAGGAAAAGTTTGAGTGCCAAGCGACTGCACGATTGAAGAACGGCAAAAAGCCTACGAAGCGGCGATTGCACCCTATACGGGCGGACCGTTGACAGTGGCGGGACGAGCGCTGGCAAAGCATAATCCAGTCTCAAGAGCGGGCAGCGTTTTTCCGGTTCCGACGGGCAATCCGGCGGCGATCAACAAGACAGCGCATGAAGTTGTTGCAGAGATAGTGTCGGAGCTTCGAACGATAAGAGTTGAACGTGGCCGCGTATACGACCTGATCGCCCCCGACGGACGCGGGTTGCGATTCCATGCAGATGGAACACTCAAAGGGTTTTTGGAGCCATGAATAGTTGTCAAAGGATTGGAGGATATAATGGACCGAAAAGCGGTGTTTGACGGCGCGATTGTAGAACCTCTGAATTCTGTTTTAGCGCAGACGCTTCTAAGCGTGGATTACTGGATACTGGACTGCGATCAAGCAGATTTCTCCGAAGAACAGCCAAACGCTTCCGGTGTCATGGCAATTAGGATGCGCTTTGAGACGTCGGAACTGCAAGTGACTTGGGGCTTTCAGAAGCCACTCCGAGCAGACGGTGTTTACTATCACGTTCAGCTTTCGCTTGCCGATGAAGGACACGAAGAAGCCGCCTGGATTGAGAAGTTCGTTCGGGTAGCCAATGTTGAAGCGTCCTGGCGGGAAGCGCAGGGCAGAAGGCTGACTCATGTGGAGGTGCTTGGCTTTTGGGAAAGTCCACAAGCGGTCCGCTTTTCTTTCTCTGACACGGTAATCGTTGTTGCGGCAGGCTATTCGGGAGACCCACTTCTAGTCGGTGATGGTGACGAGATACTTGTTTTTGGCGGTCAGGAATGGCCGGAACGGTGTAATACCCACGAGCAGCCCTGGGAAAGGCTATGGTCGGCGTCAGCGGTTGTACTAGGCGAAGCGCTTGCCAAATAGCGGAGGAACCTCCATGGCATTACAGCGGCAGTATGAAGAAAAAGAGTCCTATACCGAGGACGACTACTTTGCGTTTGAGCAGACGGCGTTTGGGCGGTGGGAGTATGTGAGCGGCGAAATCCGGGCGATGGCGGGTGGGACGGATGACCATAACGCGATTGTGAACAATGTCGGCGGGACACTGCGGGCGGCGATGGTGCCGCGCAGGTGCCGAGTTTACACGTCGGATATGAAGGTGCGGACGGGTAATGGGATCAACACGTTCCCGGATGTGTCGGTGGTCTGCGGCCCTCGGCGCTACCATAAGGGGCGCACGGATGTTATTCTGAACCCATTACTGATTGCCGAAGTGCTGTCGCCGTCTACGGAAGGCTACGACCGAAGCGAAAAGTTTGACCATTACCGGACAATCCCGACGCTGGCGGATTACCTGCTGGTTTCGGTAGACGAGCCGCGCGTTTTCCATTTCAGCCTGAAAAACGACCATTGGGAATTCCGGGAAACGACTGGCCTGGAAAACAGTGTATACTTACCGTCGGTGGAAACCCATCTGGCGCTGGCAGATGTGTACGCGCTGATTGAGTTTGGCGCAGAAGAAGATTAAGGGAAGAGCAAGTATGAAAATCGGCGTTGTCAAAGAAATCAAGAACAATGAGAACCGCGTGGCGGTGGTGCCATCAGGCGTGGAAACGCTGACGAAGGCGGGGCATACGGTGTTTGTGGAGACAGGCGCAGGCATGGGAACGAGCCTGCCGGACGAGGCTTATGTGGCGGCGGGGGCCGAGATTGTCGGCAGCCGGGCGGACGTGTGGGACCGCTCCGAGATTGTCTGCAAGGTGAAAGAGCCGCAGCCGGACGAGATTGAATACATGCGGCCTGACCAGGCGCTGTTTACCTACTTCCACTTTGCGGCATCGCGGGCGCTGTCGGAAGCGGTCATGGCCTGCGGGTCTACCTGCATTGCGTATGAAACAGTGGAAGCGCCGGACCACACGCTGCCGCTTTTGACGCCAATGTCCGAGATTGCAGGCAAGATGGCGATGCAGGAAGCGGCGAAGTATCTGGAAAAGCCGCAGGGCGGGCGCGGCATTCTGCTGGGCGGCATTCCGGGCGTGCCTGCGGCCCATGTGGTGATCCTCGGCGGCGGCGTAGTCGGCATCAACGCGGCGAAGATCGCAGCGGGCATGGGTGCGACGGTGACGATCATGGACGTGAACTTAGAGCGTTTGCGTTACCTAGACGACGTGCTGCCAGCGAATGTGACGACGTATTTCTCCAACGCCCTGCATATTCGGGAGATTTTGCCGTCGGCGGATGTCGTGATTGGCGCGATTCTCATTAAAGGCGCACGCGCCCCCATTTTAGTCTCGCAGGCCGATCTCAAGCGCATGAAGCCCGGCGCGGTGATTGTGGACGTGGCGGTGGATCAAGGCGGCTGCATTGAAACGATGCACCCGACGACCCATGCCGTGCCGGTGTTCACCGTGGACGATGTCATTCACTACGGCGTCGCCAATATCCCCGGCGCGGTGCCGGCGACTTCAACGTATGGCCTGACCAACGCCACGTTCCCTTACCTGCTGGCGCTGGCAAACAAAGGTGTCAAGCAAGCCCTGCGTGATGATCCAAGCCTCGCCAAAGGCTTAAATGCGTCCGGCGGCAAGTTCTTCCTGCCGGAGATTTCCGACTTGTTCGGCCTGCCGGGGGCATCACTGGAGGAATGGCTGTCGTCATAACCCTAGCCTTGTGGAAGAAGACGGCGCATCTGCCGGAGCCGCGGCGGCGGGCGACAGGACATCAATGCGGGCGGCGCGGAAGTCCGTGCCGGCGATGCGGCCCGTCACCCGAACGCTGTCGCGGCGACTGAGGTCGTACACGGAAACTTGAGTGCCGGCGCGGCGAATGGGAATGCCGCGCGGCACACCGATTTTCGTTTCCGTGCCGCCCTCGGCTTCACGGATTTTAATATCGCGCCGCCCCAGTTTATTGACCGGCGACGACACCATGCCGAACAAAATGCGGTTCGGCAGAGCGGCGGGCGTGTGATAATCTACATCTTCTTTCGCGGTCAGCAGCCCGGCCAGTACGGTTCCATTCGGTTGGAGCGAGCCGCCCACGGTCACCCGCTGGCCGGGCTGCACTGGAAAGCCTGCTCCCACACTGGGCAGTCCTAAAGTGTTTGTGTCAGGCGTCACATAAACCGTCCGCGTATGCGTGTTAATCCGCAGCACGAACGCGCCGCGCTCTAAATTGATGGCTTCCACGGTGCCGCGCACGGTGAAGTCCAGCGGCTCAGGAGCAGTTGGGATTGGTGCGGGAATGACAGCCGCCGGGACCGCCTGGAACCGGCTGACCGTGATGCTGCCGTCCTCATTTCCCAGCCCAGAAACAGTGCCTCGCGTTCCCGCCAGCAGCGGCAAGTGAGCGCCGCCGGGCAGCACGATTTTCGCCTGCGACAAATCCAAGATGTACTGGCGGCCATCATCGCCCGCGAAAAGCGCGGCGTGCGGCCCGGCCTCAACACGCTTCAGCGTGCCGGCCAGCGTAACGTGCTGCCCGCTGATCGGAAGCGGGTCGGTCTGCGCCGGCGTGGCGTTCCCGAAGCTGCACAGTAAGCCAAGTGACGCAAAAGTTGCTGCAAGATTACGGCCCATCATTTGTCTCTTCATTGATTGCAGCTGCCGCACGCACGGGGTCCGGCGCAGCCGAGATTGCGCGACCGACGACAATGTAATCCGCTCCGGCCCGGATCGCTTCGCCGGGCGTCATTACCCGCTTTTGATCCCCTAAGTCGGCCCCTGCCGGACGGATGCCGGGGATGACCAGCACGAAGTCCGGCCCGCAGGCGGCCCGGATCGCGCCGATTTCGTGCGGGGAAGCGACTAAGCCGTCGCATCCGGCGTCCTGTGCTAGACGCGCTAGGTGAACGACTTGTTCCGTCAAGGGCCGCGTCACGCCCAGCTCATTTTGGAGAACTTCGGAGCTGATGCTGGTCAGCACGGACACGGCAATGACCAGCGGCTTGGCAACGCCCGCCGCGTCCGCGCCTTCTTTCGCGCCCTGCACCGCCGCCTGCATCATGGCGCTGCCGCCGGACGCATGAATGTTCAGCATCCAGACCCCGCGCTTTGCCGCCGCCCGCGTCGCACCCAGCACGGTGTTTGGAATATCATGGAACTTGCAGTCGTAGAAGATTTTCGTGTCCTGCCCGGCCTGCGCCTTCAGATCGTCAAACAAACCAACTCCCACCGCGTTGACCAGCTCCAGCCCGACTTTGTATCCCGCCACTTCGCCGGCTAACTGAGCCGCCAAATCCAGCGCCTTTTGCGCCGTGTCTACGTCCAGCGCAACCAGCGTTTTACTTTTTGTGTTCATAAGCGTTAAGTTCAACGGCAGGCGGCTTAGTTCCTGCCAAAAAAAGCCCGGCCATTTCTGGCCGGGCTTCCTGCTCGGATAGTTTAGTTTCGGCGCGAGGAGCCGCCGCCGCTCAGGGACAGTAGAATTTGCACCAGAAACCAGAACAAGTTGATGAAGTCTAAATACAAAGCCACGGTTGCCAGAACGTAGTCGTTCGGGCCGTAGCGGAACTTGATATTCGAAAAGTCGTACAGCGTGAAGCCGCCGAAGATCAACGCGCCGCCAATGGCATACACTAGTGTCAGGCCGGGGCTGAAGGGGATAAAGAACCGGACTAAGCCTACTACGATCAAGGCAATCAGCGCGAAAATCAGGAACTTGCCGATGCCGCCGAAGTCTTTGCCCGACACCCAGACATATGTGCCGAGACCTGTGACAATGACCGCCGACAAGGTCGCCGCTTCCCCAATGACCGCCGCGCCGTAGGCATAGTTGTGAGCAATCATGCCGAGCAGCGGCCCCATCAAAAGGCCCTCCAAAACGCTGAGGCCATACAGCAGCACGAGGCTTAAACCGGGGTTGTTCCGGGCAAACGACAAGCCGAAAACGCAGGCGAACGTGCCAAGCATCAGCGGCAGAAACAGGGCCGGCGACAGATGCACCGACGCCGCCCACCAGGCCGCGCCTGCCGTCACGAGAAGCGCCGTCACGAGCAGGTACGACACCCGCTGGATCAGCGCATTCGCCGCCCCCACCGACTGCCCGGCCGCGTAGGGGTTATATGCTTGGTTTGGGTTACGCGAAAAGTTGTTCATTTTCAAATTCTCCGCCTTCGTATCTCACAGTATTATAACGCTTTCGCTGATGGGTTTGTTCCAATTCACTCCACCCATATGGTATCATCTGGCTTTAATGGAGGTATACCCGGATGTCACTTCCCAGCACGGCAAAAAAGCGCGATGTGCGCCCACACGACCAGTTAAGCGCCGAGCGCTCGTCGGCGAACACCGAAGAAAGAAGCTTCGGCACACTGACATTCGTCACTTCGGAAGGCGAGAGTATTGTGTTTGACGGAATGGAGATGCCTGTAAGCGAAGCTGCCGCGCTTGCGGGCGAAGCGGCACTCGGCAGAATATGGGATAGACCGGCGGAGGAAGAAGCTTGGCGCGATATGTAAAAGGCGACATTGTGTCAGTCAATTTTCCCTTCTCGAGTGATACAAACTTCAAACTTAGACCAGCGGTTGTTATTGCGTCCTGGCCCTATCTCGAGAGTAGAGATTACATGGTTTGTATGATCTCCACTCAAGACGATCAAGACCCTTTTCAACTGGAACTGCATCAATCCGATACCATTGGCGGGGCGTTTCAAGAAAGATGTTACATTCGTCCTGCTTACACTTTCGCTGCATCTGAACGCAGGATGAACCGTAAGGTATGCTCTCTTGTTCCCGAAAAACTGGCGGCCGTTATAAGTGTTCTGCACAGCTTGCTTGACCAGTAAAGCCGCTGCAAAAAGTCTTGAACTTCAGCCTGTTTTTGTCAGCCTGCGGAAGAGGGCGGCAAGGGGGGCGCGTCAGGCAAGCGACGCGACTCGCCAGACAGCCATTCCGCCACTTCAGACAAGGGAACTTTGTGCTGCCAGCCGTCGTGCAGGCTCTTGAGCTGCACCATGCCGGCGGCCACTTCGTCGTCGCCTAAAATCACGGCGTAACGGGCTTTTGCTTTGTCGGCGGCCCGCATCTGCGCCTTCATGCTGCGTGCGCCGTACTCGGCTTCGGCGGAAATGCCGCTGCGGCGCAGGTCCGACAGCAGCTTGATCCCGACCGGCTTGGCGGTGTCCCCCAGCGTGATCACGTAGGCGTTCGGCGTCGGCAGCGCGGGCATCTCGACGTTCAGCGCCTGCAAGGCGATCAAAGCGCGTTCTACGCCCAGCCCGAAACCGATGCCCGGCGTCGGCGGCCCGCCGATGGTTTCCACAAGCTGGTTGTAGCGCCCGCCGCCCCCCAGCGCGTTTTGTGCGCCCAAATCGGGTGACTGGATCTCAAACGCCGTTTTGGTGTAGTAGTCAAAGCCGCGCACGAGAAAGGGATCGTTTTCATAGGACACGCCGGCGTCGGTCAAGTAGCCCAAGACGGCGGCGTGATGGGCGCGTTCTTCTTCTGTGAGATAAGCGGACAAC
>CAXTRL010000074.1:2204-12385 GCA_964246575.1 uncultured Armatimonadales bacterium | reverse complement strand
GGGCGCACCACAATCGGCTCCAAAACGCCGCGCTCTTTGATGGACGCAGCCAGCTCGTCAAGCGTGTCTTGGTAAAACGATTTGCGCGGCTGGTTTTCGTTGGTCGTAATCTGGTCCAGCGGCACTTGATGGACCGTCTGCGGCTCGGCGGCTGTTTTTGGTTTCGTGGCAGTAGACATGGCGGCACTCCGTCGGAAAAGCGTTAATGGGTTACTTCCGATTATCGGCGTGTGACACCTTAATTCAGAGGGCTTGGTTTGACAGGATTTGCCAACCGGCAGTATAATATGCGGAGGCGCTTAAAGGGGCGAAACGGGAAGCAGACATGACGCATATTCGCAAGGGCGTGATTACGGCGGCGGGACGCGGAACGCGGCAGTATCCGGCGTCCAAGACGGTTCAAAAAGAACTGTTCCCGCTCGTCGACGTGGACGGGTTCGCCAAGCCGACGGTGCAGATCCTAGCGGAAGAACTGTTCGCGTCCGGGCTGCAAGAAGTTTGCATCATCGCCAATCCCGCGAACATTGAGCCGATGCGGCGGCACTTTTTGGAACCGGCCCCGGCGTCTCTCGCAGGTAAGGACTGGGCGGACGCGCTGACCCAGTCGCTGGCGGACATGGCGGGAAAACTGACGTTTGTCGTGCAGGAAAGTCAGGACGGCTACGGCCATGCGGTCTATCAGGCACGGGAGTTTGCCGAAGGCGAACCGTTTTTGATCACGCTCGGCGACCATGCGTATTTGTCCGAAACCGACCGGCGGTGCGCGGAGCAAGTCCTGGACGTGTTTGACAAGTACGGCGCGTCGGTTTCGTCCGTGAGCTACGCGGCTGAGGCTGACTTGCATCGGTACGGCACTTTAACCGGCCCGCTGCTGCCGGACACCCAGCCGCCGGTCTACGAGATTAAAGCGCTGGTCGAGAAGCCCACTGTTGATTATGCGCGGGCAAACTTGCGGACGCCAGGCGTTCCCGAAGGCCAATATTTGGTCCACTTCGGCATCCATGCCTTTACGCCCGCCATCTTTGACTGCCTCGCGCATTTGATTCAAAACGATCTGCGGCAGCGCGGCGAGTTTCAGCTCACTTCGGCCCAGGCTCTTCTGATGGAGCGCGAGCGGTACCTGGCCTGCGAAGTCGCCGGCGCACGCTACGACATGGGCATCCCGGAAGGCTTGATCGAGACTCAGATCGCCCTCGCCCTGCGCTCCCCCTTTGCCGCCCAGGTGCGGGCCGCGCTATCGGAAAACGAAACGCAGCGGGTACAATAAGCAAAATGGTTATTTGGCACCCATTAGGAGAAACACGAATTACTATGTCTACGGCAATTACAAATGTTCAAGCGCGGCAGATACTTGACTCGCGCGGTAACCCCACAATTGAAGTGGATGTTTACCTGGAAGACGGTACTCTAGGCCGGGCGAGCGTTCCGTCGGGCGCGTCTACGGGCGCGAACGAAGCGGTGGAGCTGCGGGACGGCGACAAGAAGGTTTACGGCGGCAAGGGCGTTCTGAAGGCGGTCGAAAACGTCAACGAGCGGATTGCGCCGGAGTTAATTGATTTGGACGCCACCGAGCAAGTGGCGATTGACGAGCTGATGATCCATTTGGACGGCTCGGACAACAAAGGCAAGCTGGGCGCGAACGCGATTCTGGGCGTCTCACTGGCCGTCGCTAAAGCCGCCGCGCGGGGTCTGGGAATGCCCTTGTACCGCTACATCGGCGGCACGTCGGCACGGCAGTTGCCCGTCCCGATGATGAACATTATGAACGGCGGCAAGCACGCGGACTCGAACGTCGACATGCAGGAGTTCATGGCGATGCCGGTCGGCGCGTCGTCGTTCGCCGAAGCGTTGCAGTGGGGCACCGACGTTTACCATGCGCTCAAGGGCGTGTTGCAGACGCGCGGCCTGGCAACATCGGTCGGCGACGAAGGCGGCTTTGCGCCGAACCTGCCGTCCAACGAAGAAGCCATCCGGGTCATTATTGAAGCCATCGGCAAAGCCGGCTACACGCCCGGCGAGCAGATTATGATTGCGATGGACCCGGCGGCGTCGGAGTTCTACGACAACGGCTCGTATGTGCTGAAAGGCGAAGGCCGGACGCTGTCGGGCGACCAGATGGTGGACTACTACGCCGATTTGGTGGACAAGTACCCGATTATTTCCCTGGAAGACGGCCTGGCGGAAGACGACTGGGCCACCTGGCGCAAGCTGACCGAGCGCATCGGCCACAAAGTCCAGCTTGTCGGCGATGACCTGTTTGTCACCAACACCAAGTTCTTGCAGCGCGGCATCGACACCCAGACCGCGAACTCCATCCTGGTCAAAGTCAACCAAATCGGCACCCTGACCGAGACCCTGGCCGCGATTGACCTGGCAAAGCAGGCCGGTTACACGGCAGTCGTTTCCCACCGCTCCGGCGAAACCGAGGACTCGACCATCGCCGACATCGTCGTGGCGACGAACGCCGGCCAGATCAAGACCGGCGCACCCGCCCGTACCGACCGGGTCGCCAAGTATAATCAGCTTCTCCGCATTGAAGAAGCCCTCGGCGACACCGCCACGTTCAAGGGCCTGAAGTCGTTTTACAACCTGAAAAAGTAGGCCACGCAAGCAAGCCCACGCAATGAATTGCATGGCTGAAGGGCGCTTCGCGCCGGCTGTCCTGCGGACAGAGGAACAAGTCAAAAGGCTTTGCTTCTCTTCTTGTCCGCAGGACAGCCAGCCGAAGGCTCTTCAGCCACGGATTTCAATCCGTGGCCTACTTACGCTATGATAATTACCATGCTCACCCACCCCAACCGCACTTCTTTTCTGCTGGCTTTTCTTTTCCTAAGCAGCTTTGCCGTTCTTGTACCTGCCTGCGCCCAAGTTCCTGCCGCTCCGCTACGCGGATTTGTCGTCTGCGTAGACCCCGGCCATTCGTCCGAAACCAGCCAGGGAACGGCAAGCCGCGACGGCAAGCTGACGGAGCTTCATGTCAATTGGGTGGTTGCCCAGCGCTTGATTGTTTTGCTCCGTGCTGACGGCGCAGCGGTCGTTTCCACGAAACTGCGCGAGTCGCAAGTCGTCACCAACCGCCAGCGGGCGGAGACCGCGAACGCCGCCCATGCGAACGTGTTCCTGCGCCTGCACTGCGACTCCGGCGAGCAGTCCGGCTTGGCGACTTACTACCCGGACCGGACAGGAACACGGTTTGGCGTCACCGGCCCAACGCGGGCCGTGATGACCGCCAGCCACAACGCCGCCCAAATCTTCCAGCCCGTCGTCATTGCCGCCCTGCACGGGGCGCTGCGCGATGCCGGCATCAAAGGCGACTCCCAGACCGGCGTCGGGGGTAAGCAGGGGGCGCTGACCGGCTCGATCTTTTCGCATGTTCCCGCGCTGACCGTGGAAATGTGCGTGCTGACTAACGCCCACGACTACAAGTTTATTCGGACCGTTGCGGGGCGGGAAGAAATGGCACAGGCGCTTCTCGCGGGCGTGGAAGCGTATGCCGGGAAGCCCCGCCCTAAAGGGCAGGTCTTTGGGCCTGCGGCCAACCGGGCTGCGCCCGGAAGATTATGACGTTTGGCTTTTTTGTTCTTCCGCCCGCAGGGCGGTTGGCGCCTGCGCCCCCAGACCTGCCCTTTAGGGCGGGGTTCCGTGGCTTTTGAGAAATCTTACCATGATGACACAAACTAAAGACACTCTCGCCGAAACCGATGTTGCCTGGGACCTCAGCGACTTGTTCGCCGGGCCGGATGACCCTAAAATCGACGCGACGCTGCAAACCGCAAAAGAGCGGGCGGAAGCGTTTGCGGCAGCATATCAAGGCAAGATCAACAGCCCGAATCTCACGGCGGCGCGGCTGGCAGCGGCCATCCAAGAGTTTGAGTCGCTCTGGCAGGACGCGGGCAAGCCCGGCACCTATGCCCGGCTGCGGTTTTCCGCCGACACCGGCGATCCGGCGCGGGGAGCGCTGGTGTCACGGGTACAGGAGCAGACGACCAAGCTGTCCCTGCCGCTGGTGTTTTATCGCTTAGAGCTGGCGCAGGTCGCAGACGAAATAATTTCGCCGCTGCTGGATGATCCCGCGCTGGCTCCGTATCGCTATTACATTCATCTGGTCCGATCGGGCAGACCGCATCAGTTGTCGGAAGTGGAAGAAACGCTGCTGGCACGGTTTTCCAATACCGGACCGAGCGCCTTTGTTCGTTTATCCGGGGAAATCCGAGCGGCGACGGTGTTCCGGCCCGCCCTGCCGGACGGCACAGTGCCGGAAATGACGCTTTCGCAGCTTGGGGCGCTGTATTCGTCGCCGGAGCGCGGGGTTCGGCAGGCGGCGGCGGAAGCGTTCGCGGCTGGCGCGAAGATGAATCTGAAAACGCTGACGTTTATTCTCAATACGCTGCTGCAAGATAAGGCCGTGTCCGACGAAATCCGGCACTACGAGACGCCGGAGGCCACGGGCTTTCGCCGGGATGAGCTGCCGCGCGAGACTGTGGAGATGGTCACGGGAACCACGGCAGACCATTACGGCCTAGCCGCCCGCTATTACAGCATCAAGCGCGAAGTGCTTGGCTTAGAAACGTTTCGCGATTACGATTTGGCCGCGCCGCTGTTCCAAGCCGCCGAAAACGTGCCGTTTGCCGAAGCGCAGGAGATTGTGCTGGATGCGTTCGGCCGATTTTCGCCGACTTTGCGTGATCTCGCGGCGGAGTATTTTGACAAGCAGTGGATTGACGCCGCGCCGCGTCCGGGCAAGCAGGCGGGGGCGTACTGCAACGGCGGAACGCCGGACGCGCACGGCTACGTTTTTTTGAATTACTTGGGCAAAATCGGCCATGTGATGACGCTGGCGCATGAGCTGGGCCACGGGGTCCACAACTCGCTGGCGCGGAAGCAAACCTACTTCAACATGTTCGGCACCCTGCCGATGGCCGAAGTCGCGTCTACGTTCGGCGAGATGCTTGTGTTTGACCATTTGCAGTCGGGCGCGTCACCCGAAACCCGGCTGTCCATGCTGGCGGACAAGATTGAAGGCGCTATCGGCACGATTATGACGACTACGGGCCGTTACCGCTTGGAGAAAATCATTCACCGGCAGCGGCGCACGGACGGCGAAATGACGCCGGAGCAGATTTCGGACCACTGGCAGGCCGAAATGGCAAGCATTTACGGCGACAGCGTCGAGATCACCGAGCGCCTGCGCTTGTCCTGGAGCTACATCCCCCACTTCGTCAATTCGCCGTTTTACTCGTACCCCTACACGTTCGGCGAGCTGTTTGCGCTGTCCCTGTACCAGAAGTCTAAAGACGAAGGCGCGGCGTTCACCGAGCGCTATCTGTCCCTGCTCCAATCCGGCGGCAGCAACTCGCCGCACGTTTTGGCAAAGCTTGTCGGCGTAGAATTAGACGATCCCCAATTTTGGACGGGCGGCTTCCGCATCGTAGAAGGGCTGATTGAGACGTTTGAGGGGCTGTGGAATGAGCATAAGATGCGCTAGTTTAAGTGTGCTGCTGGACTGCTTTCTAGCTGTAGAAGGCAACAATGGTTTCGCCTGCCGCTGCGGCAGCCTCGCACCAGTCCCGAATTGCGGCAATTTCCGGGCGCGTCCCCGAGTAGGCTTGAAGCGGCGCGACACTTGACGCCACTTTCTCCGCAGTCCAATGTCCCATCGCCGGAAAGTCTTCCGGCGGCGGGAACCTCACCAAAGCACCGCCAAACATAAGGTCGTTCAAGGTCAGGTTTACTCCTGCGGCTGCTAACTCCGGGTCGATTTCTTCAGAAAGGTACTCCACGCTCGCTGGGTAAAAGAGGCTATTATCCAGCCGCGTCCCGCGCAGATCAACTAGGTCTCCATAACCGTAGGCGTATTCAGCCCCGCTCAACGTCAATTCATGCCCCATGATCAAGTCACGGACCGCCCAAATCGAATGAGGTTCGTAGTCAAGGAAAGGGATTTGCGTCGATCTCAATTCCTCGTTTTCTGCTTCATCCTCGGCAATATCTTCCAGCGTCCAGCCGGTAAACCGTGTCAGCAAGTCGGCATTCTTCGATCCGAATAGCGAAGTTATCTTTGCGGCATCTACTCGGTATACTGTTAATCCATAACTCATTGTTTTGTCGCCTGTGGCAGCTAAATTGCTTGCGGTTTGACGGCGAAGTAGAACAAGCGGTCGGAGCGCTTTTTGGGGGGATCGGTGGAGTAAGCGTCATAAACGACAACGTCTCCAAAGCCTGCGCTTTTCAGCCACAAAATCAGTTCGTCTTTGGAATACGCCCGCTGGCGATGGACTTCCGTGAACGCACGGCGGACACCGGAGCCGTCATCAAACGAGAAGTTCATGCGGACGGTGCAAAGGCGGGTGCTGAGGTTATAGCGGGAGCGCCAGCGGTAGTGGAGCGCTTCACCCTTACGGGTGCAGCTTTGGTTGAACATGCCTTCGGCCAGCGCATATTCGGTGTTAACGTCAAAAAAGAATGAGCCGCCCGGCTGAAGATGGGCATACACGCGGGCGAACGCAGCTTGCAGGCGATCGGGTTCTAAAATATAGTTCAAGCTGTCGAAAAAGCAGATTGCAGCGTCAAAACGGGCGTCGCCGAGGTCTAATTCAGCGGCGTCCTGCTGAATGAAGGGAATCGAGAGATGCTCTTCCGATGCCCGCTGCCGGGCAACTTCCAGCATTCCCGCCGACAAGTCCACGCCGGTTGGAAGATAGCCGCGTCCTGCCAGGTGGCGCGAGACGGTTCCGGTGCCGCAGGCCAGGTCCAGCACCGTGCGCGGCGTCTGCCCGTGCTTTTTCCAGACTTTTTCCACATAGTCCATCCAGAAGCGGTACGGCACCCCGGACATCAGCAGGTCATAAAACGGCGTCACCGGCCCAAACGCAGCTTCTTCCAGAGTGCTTTCTTGCAGAAACTTATCTTCCAATGGCTCAGGCACGCGACGGCTCCGCCGCCGCCGGCGCTGCGGCCTCGGCTCCCGCTTCGACCACATCCTGATTGGTCAAGTGCTTCAGCGTGAACCAGGCCAGTGCCCCGCACAGCAGGTAGGCGACACCGACACCGCTGAAAATCAGGCGCAGGCCGCTGCCGCCGGAAGCCGCTGTGGTCAGGCCCATCATCAACAGAGCGCCGACCATCATCGCCATTTTCTGGCACAAGCTGATGGTCGCGCTGACCCGCCCCTGCATCTCCGGCGGGGCCGTGGCCTGGAACAGCGTCATGTTGCCGATATTAGCAACGGAGTTCCCAGCGCCCGACACAAACAGCATTGCGCCGCCCAGCACAAGGCCGGAAGTCTGGGCGAACACCAGGCCGCTCAGGCCCATGAGCGTCAGCCCGACCAGCAGCAGGCGGGCCGGCGGCACGGAGCCGAGCGGCCCCATGCCGGCGGCCCCGGCCAGCAGCGACGCCGCAAACCCAAGCGAGACCAGGGTGGCAAATTGCGAGCTGCCGCCGTGCCAGAGGTCACGCACAAAGGGAAACTCTAGTAAGTTTGTGACTTCCGAAGAAGTCACCATGCACAGCAACAGGATCAACGCCGGGCGCAGAACTCGGCTGCCGGCAATGTAAAGAATGCCTTCTCGCGCATCCTCCCAAACGCCTTTCGGTCCGCGCGGCGGCTTGCGAACCGGCGCGGCGGCTGGATCTAAGCGAATCGCGCTGACAATCAGGGCCGACGCGGCAAATGTCAGCGCGTCAAACACAAACACGCTTTTCGGGGCAAGATACGCCAGCAGCAGACCGCCAATGGCCGGGCCGAGCAGGTAACACCCCTGCATTCCGCTGAATATCAGGCTGTTGGCCTGCATGAGATGCTCTTTCGGCACCACCAGGCGCATCAAGCTTTGACGCGCCGGACCGAAGAAGCAGGAAAATGAAGCCACAAGAAACGAGACCGCGTAAAACAAGGTCAGGTCACTCGGCCCGAAGTGCTTGGCGCTGGCGACATGCAGCAGCAGAAGCAGCGACGCGCCGCGAGCCAGGTCGGCGGCGATCATTGTGCGTTTCTGCGGCCAGCGGTCCGCCAGCACCCCGCCGAGCAGGGAAAACAGCAGCGCCGGCAGCATCTCGCAAACAAACGCGATGCCGAGCGCACTCTTGCTGCCGGTGGCCTTGTAGACCGTCACCGGGATCACAATAAGCAGCGCCATGTCCCCAATGAGGGAAATCATCTGGGCCAGCCAGAGCTGAAGAATGGATCGGTTTCGCAGAAGGGCCAGCGCCGGCGAAGCGCTCAATTTTTGGATCACTTGGGTAAACATAAGGCTTACAGTTATTATAACACGGCTTTGCGCCAAAGTGCCAAACGATTTTCCCGGCCCTGCCGCCGGGTATTAAAGCCACCGGGTATAATCAAAACAGAACTCGCGGAGGAAACACCATGCCGGAATTGTCACAACTTGTCTCGCGCCCGCACCCCGCGCCGCTGTCGTACCCGCGCCGCGCCACCCGCGCCGTCCGGGTCGGTCCCGTCACGATTGGCGGCGGGCATCCGGTGGTGGTTCAAAGCATGATCACGGAAGAAACCCGCAACGTCGCCGGGTGCGTCGCCCAGATCATCGGAATGGCCGACGCCGGCTGCGAGATTGTCCGGGTCACGACCCCGACTCTTGCCGAAGCCTACAAGCTGGGTGAGATTCAGGCTGAAGTCCGGCGGCGCGGCTACCAAGTTCCCTTAGTCGCCGACGTGCATCATCAGGGCAGCGACATCGCCGTCGCCGTGGCCCAGTTTGTCGACAAAGTGCGGATCAACCCAGGGCTGTTCGTATTCCGGAAGCCGCGCGGGCGGGCCGACGAATATACGCCCGCCGAAGTGCAGGAAGAGCTGGCCGCGATTGAAGTGTCCCTGCTTCCCGTCATCACCGCCTGCAAGGAACGCGACATTGCCATGCGGATCGGGGTCAACCACGGCTCTTTGGCTGAGCGCCTGACCGTCATGTACGGCGACACGCCCGAAGGCATGGTCCAAAGCGCGTTGGAGTATATCCAAATCTGCGAAAAGCATAGCTACCGCAATTTGGTGATCTCGCTGAAAGCCTCGCGCGTGCCGGTCATGCTGGCCGCAAATCGTCTGATGGTTCGGCGCATGGACGACCTCGGCATGGACTACCCGCTGCATTTAGGCGTTACGGAAGCCGGCGACGGCGAGTACGCCCGTATTAAAAGCACGGCAGGCATCGGAACGCTGCTGGCGGAAGGCATCGGCGACACCATCCGCGTGTCTTTGTCTGAAGACCCAATCCACGAAATTCCCGCCTGCTACGACATTTTGCAGGCGCTGGGACTGCGAAAGACCAAAGTGGAGTTCATCGCCTGCCCGTCCTGCGGGCGCACCAAGTTTGAGCTGACGTCTGTTCTTCGCAAAGTCAAAGCCGCGACAAACCATTTAGTGGGTCTGGACATCGCCGTCATGGGCTGCATCGTCAACGGCCCTGGCGAGATGGCCGACGCCGACTACGGCTACGTCGGCAAAGGTGGCGGCGTCATCACCCTCTACCGAGGCCGCACCCCCGTCAAGAACGTCCCCCAAGAAGTCAGCGTAGACGAGCTAGTCAACTTAATCAAATCCGATGGCCGCTGGACCGACCCACCCGCCGGCGCACCTGTTCCCGCCCCGCTGTTCGCCAAAGAACTGGCGGTGGTGGGATGAACAGCAGTGCCGAAGACAAATTGACCAAAACCAATTGGGAACGTATTGATGCGATGATAGACAACGAAATTGATGTCTCCGACTCGCCGCCATTGTCCGAAGACTTTTTTGCCAAAGCAAGGTGGCTAATGCCGGGTGAAAGTGCGTCTCGCCAAACTGTGCAGGTGAACTCGGAAGAAGACACACCATAAAGAAAGCACAAAACATTCAGGAGCCGCCTTGTCCCCTAGACGAACATAATTTTCGCGGTTGCTTAACTTTTGTTGAGGGAAAGTTGACTTATTACATCAACCTTCGGTGCAAAGCAAACTTGCTTTGGCTCTTCTGGTTTAATTACGCTCAGTCGCCTTTTTACGAAGACCCCTCCCTTGAGAATGAATTTTATAAAAAGCTAACGAGTCGGGAAGATTGGGTTCCTTACTGCGAAACGATTATTATCAAGCAGGAAGATGTGGGCAGGCGCGAACGGGACAATCCAAACAGCTATCGCCGGTCAAGTGAGCGTCTTGATTTTTATGTCACCAAGCCGGAGTTCGCTGAAGCA
>CAXTRL010000074.1:0-2194 GCA_964246575.1 uncultured Armatimonadales bacterium | reverse complement strand
GCGGAGAGGGATTAGAGTGCATTACAGAAGTGGTCATCTTTGGTTCCCTGCGCGTGGTCTTGCTTGCCACTGCTGAGTTCGGAAAACAGATGGTCACAAGTCTCAGCAGTAAAAATGCCAGGCTTTAGAAGCGCAGAATGTCTGCTTTCGCGGACGCAGAAACCTTGACTTTTTCAGTCGCGGAGCGACTTTCACTCAATAGTAGCCCGGTACTTCCAGTGCCGGGTTTTTTATTGTGTTCCGCTGTTTTGCCCGCCGTAGCTGCTGTTTTGGCCGCCATCGCTGCCGTAGCTGCTTTGGGTCTGGTTATGTTCAGTTTTGCCGTTCAGGTCAATGACGATTTTGCCGGGGGCGGTGCTGCCGCTAATGGTGAGGTGGTACGGCTCTTCCAAAACCGGCGTGTTCCCCGGTGCGCCTTCGGCGGGGGGCGTGTAGCGCCAGGAAACATGGGCTGGGTCGGGGCTGTCGTCCAAACCATTGTGAAGCAGCTTGCCGTCAATGGAGCCGTCACTATAAAGGTCCATCAGCGTTTTGGGATAAGCGCCGTGCTGGGTGTGGTAGGCGACAACGGCTCGCTGCAAATGGATGCCGTCGCCGGCGGCTTGACCGGCCAAGACCGCCATGCCGACAAGGCTGTTTTTTTGTGGGTTGGCGATGCTGTTTTTGACGTTTCGCACCAGCAGGACGCCGCCGATGGCAGCGAGCAGGAACAAGCCGAGGCAGCCGAAGCCGGCGATCTTCCAGCCGTTGACGCCGGAAGACGGCCTTGAGGGCGGCGCGGGATAGTAGCCGCCGGGCGGCGTTCCGTAGGGAGGCGGCGTTCCATTAGGAGGGTTCGGCGGGATGCTCATGCTGTATTATAACACGATTATAGTTATGATTATAGTGCAGATTGCAGGCATTCATTCGGTGGCTGAAAACCCGGCAAACACACCGGGTTTTGCTTGTTTCTGCGAAAACCCGCACTTTTGCCGGGATGCCTGCGGCCTTCTTGGCATGGTCTGTGCAGGAAGGGCAGGCCGCTTTCGCAGATTCCCCTCTAGTTTTTCCCTTCCCCACCCATAATCATAAGCATAGCGCCGTTTCAAACAGAGTTTAGGCGCAGGGTTTGTTGGATTTAGCGGAAGGAACGCAGCACATGCTTGGACTATCGCAGGTCTTCGGCAAAGAAAAAATCGTCGGCATCGACATCGGCAGCCGCTTCATGAAGGCCGTGCAGGCGGAAGCGGGCCGAACGCCCGGCTCCTGGCGCATCGTCAAGGCGGCGGTCGCTCCTACGCCCCATGACGCCGTCCGGGACGGCATTGTCGTGGACCAAGCCGGGGTCGCCGCCGCCATCCGGGCCATGCTGTCCGGCGCGGGCATTGACGCCAATGCTGTGGTCGCCGCCATCAGTGGGACCAGTGTGATTGTCCGCCATGTCAAGCTCCCCAAAATGCCCGAAAGCGTGCTGCGACGCTCCGTGCGGTTTGAGGCCGCCAAGCACATTTCGTCGTCGGTGGAAGACAGCATGATTGAGTTTGAGATCACCGGCCCCGTGCCCGGCGAAGACGACAAAATGAGCGTCATGCTGGTCGCCGCCCCAAACGACATGGTGGAGTCCCGCTTGTCTGCCCTCGCTCAAGCCGGGCTGGAGCCGGTGGCCGTGGACATGGAAGCGTTCGCCTTGCAGCGGGCACTGGTGGACTTGTCCCCCACCCGGCCCGGCGAAGGCACGACACTGGCTTTGCTGGACATCGGCGCGACCACTACCGACGTCAATATCATCGCAAACGGCTTGTTTGCCTTGACCCGCAATGTTCCCATTGCCGGGGACAGCTTCACCCAGGCACTCAAAGCATTCGCGCCCGGCGCAGGCTGGGAAGAAGTGGAGCGGCTGAAGACCGAAGTGGACATGACTGCGCTGCTGCAAGCGGAAAGCGCGGACTCGGAAGCCGCTGCGCTGGCACGGACTTTGCAGCCCGCCATTGACGAGCTGCTGCGCGAAGTGCGCCGCTCGACCAACTACTACCAGTCCCAGCTTGCCGATCCCGCAAACTCCATCCTGCCTGCCGGCACCACGTCCCAGACCAGCGGCCCTGTCGGCAAGATCGTCATTACCGGCGGCTCCGCCAAAATGCGCGGCTTGGAAGCTTATATGAGCGCCCGGCTCGGCGTTCCCGTTGAGATTTGGAACCCGTTCCAAAACCCGGAC
>CAXTRL010000073.1:11342-12515 GCA_964246575.1 uncultured Armatimonadales bacterium | reverse complement strand
GCAAGCGGAAAAATGCGTTTTTCTGCTCCATGACGCCCACTCCGCCCTGCTGTATGCCGCCCCGCCTGCCCTCGGCTTCAGCCGGGAAGAGCTTCTTTCCATGGAGCGTCCTTTAGCGGCAGAGGGCGTTTCCAACCACGTTTTCCAGACTACGACTTCTTCCATCACTGATGACGCCGTTCTTGACCCACGTGCCGCCTCCGAAGGGCTGGTGCGGTTTGGAATCCGCAATGCGGTTTCGGTGCCGCTGATTGTGGAAAAGCGCGACGACGATAACCGCGTTGTTGACCGAACCACTGTAGGCGTTCTGCATGTTTTCAACAAGAAGTACGGCGGGACGTTTGGCGAGGAAGATGTGCGTCTGCTGGAACAGCTTGCCCGGCAGGGGGCGGCGGTCATTGCGTCCGCGCAGATGTACCGGGAAGTGGTTCAAGAAAAGCAGGAGCTGCTGCACACGATTGAAAGCCTTTACGCGGGCCTTCTCATGGTCGGCAACAATGGCCGCTTGGTTCAGATCAATCCTTCCGCCCGGGCGATTTTGGGCATTGCGCCGACGCTTGCGATTATTGACCTGCCGTTTGAGCGAGTTGTCACAGACGCCCGCATCCGCTCCATTATCAACCGTGCGCTTTCCGCCGGTCATGCGGAAGTCGCCGAAGAAGTGTCATTTGCCGTGGCCGATGCTGCGCCGGAAGATCAGTTCCGCGAGCGAATCTATCAAGTGCAGTGCGCGACGGTGCGCGATGACAACGGCGAACCGGCGGGCATTGTGGCGATTTTCAACGACATCACCGAAATACGCGGCGTGGAACAAATGAAGACGGCGTTTATTTCCACGGTCTCGCATGAGCTGCGAACGCCGCTGACCAGCATCAAAGGCTTTATTTCCACGCTTCTTCACGATGAAGACGGCTACTTTGACGACGCGACGCGGCGCGAGTTCTACGGGATTGTGGACGCGGAGTGCGACCGGCTTACACGCCTAGTTGACAACCTGCTGAACATCTCCCGCATTGAGCAGGGCAGCGCCATGCAGATGCAGTGGGAGCAGGTAGACGTGGCGGTGCTGGCGGAGAAAGTGCTGGCCGCCCAGCGCTCTTATGCCAAAGATCATGCGCTGACGCTGGATTTCCCCGAGGATTTCCCGCTGATAGATGCCGATCCCGATAAAAT
>CAXTRL010000073.1:8143-11332 GCA_964246575.1 uncultured Armatimonadales bacterium | reverse complement strand
GACGAACTTGGTCAGCAACGCCATCAAGTATTCGCCGCAGGGAGGCCGGGTCAGTGTTTTAGGGCGCATCGCGGAGGGAACGCTGTTAGGTCTCTCAAACTTGATTGAAGTGCAGGTGTCCGACGAAGGCATTGGGATTTCGCGGGAACATCTTCCCCGGATTTTCGAGAACTTCTACCGGGTAGACAACCGCGACAACCGCGAAGTCGGCGGCACCGGCATTGGATTAGCTCTTGTGAAAGCGCTTGTTGAAGGCCACGGCGGAACTGTGGAGCCGGTGAGCGAGCTGGGGCGGGGGACAATTTTTGTTGTGACTTTGCCGATCCACCGCGCTTCTTAACCGTGAAAATTTCCATACAGCGTGATCCTGATGCAATTGACCTGCCGCTGCCAAGCTATGCAACTCGCGGTGCGGCAGGGATGGACCTGCGGGCGGCGATTGACGCCGCCGTGACGCTTCAGCCCGGCGAACGGGCGCTGGTTTCTACGGGGATTCGCCTCACGCTGCCGGATGGCTATGAAGGCCAGGTGCGGCCCCGCAGCGGGCTTGCCTGGCGTCATGGCCTGACGCTGCTGAACGCGCCGGGAACGATTGATTCCGATTACACCGGCACGATTAAAGTCCTTGTCATCAACTTGGGCCAGGAGCCTGTTTGCATTCGGCGGGGAGAGCGCATCGCGCAGCTTGTAATTGCGCCGGTGATGCGCGTTGTTTGGGCGGAAGCCGATGTGCTGACGGTCGCTGAAGTGGAACACGGAGAGGCAGAGCGCGGAGAAAGCGGATTTGGATCAACCGGCAAGTAAAGAATCACAGAGCGGGCAAATCACGCAGACGTCTCCCCATGAAGAAGCTGCGCTTTCACGCGACGTTTATGCTCTGCTGGCCCAAGCCAATCTGCTGCGGGTGCGCGGGCAGTGGGAGGAAGCCGCCAAGTCCTGCATGGCCGCCCTGCGGCTGGCTCCGGACAGCTCCTCGGCAAATAGTCTGCTTGGCGACATTTACGAAAACCAGGGGCGGTATGACGATGCCGCCCAGTGGTACCGCATGGCGCTTGACGCGAACCCGGACAGTCCCGCCGACACTGTCAAGCTGGACCGCCTGCGTCGGCGTGAGGACACTCGCCCTGCACCAAGCCGCGCATCGGCCAGTGAGGGCGCTGCAAAGCCGCTGGAAACTATGCCGGCTGTTCGGGGCAAGGTGCCGCACTTTCTGCGTGACCCGGAACTTGCGCTGCGCTGGGGAGCGATTGCGGCGGCAGTGGCCCTCGTGCTGGTCATCTCGGTTGCGTTCCATGTAGCCCGCCAGGCTGGGCCACTCAGCGCTTTTGGTTTTGGAAGTGATGTCGTGGTTAAGCCAGTCGTTGTGCCGCCTCGGGCGGGAACACTGCCGGCGGACCCGGATGCCGCTCCGGCCCATGACCCTTCCGAGCAGTCGCTGCTGGCGGTGCTGCAAGCGTCGCAGGACTTGAGCCGGCTGGGAATAGTCGTTTACGACGTGCAGGCGGACCCGCGTGCCGGGCGTATGACGGTGACTTTCGGCATGCCTCCCTCGCCCAAATTGTCGCAGGCAGGAATCGCCCGTGACGCGCTGCAAGTGCTGAAGGCCGCCGGGCCGGAGCCGACGGTTACGACTTACACCGCCCGCTGCCTGCTGGTACCAAGCAGCGGGCAGTCAAGCGCGATGCTGGCGTTTGTCGGAGATGCTTCCAGCGCTTCAGTGCAGGCAGGCGCTTCCGCCGGCGCGGTCCTGACCGACGCCCAGGCAGAGGCTGCTTTTTCCAATCTGTGGTGGTCTTCCACGGCAGACATACGGGCGTAGCTTGGAGGGGTTGACGCTCCGCTTTGTCCGCAGTATAATAGCTGTGAGGAATTTCACAAGCGTCCTCGAAAGAGTGCTTACTTAAACGAGGAAAGCCTCAGAAGGACTTGTGAGAACAGAACCACTTCGTGAACAGCAGCATTCCCAAAGTTCCTATTCCGACACTGGAACGGCTTGCGACCTACCTGCGCTACTTGATAGACCTGGAAGCCTCGCATGTGGAAACGATTTCTTCCACGGATGTTGAGAAGCAGACAGGGATTAACGCCGCGCAGTTTCGCAAAGACTTGTCTTATTTTGGGGAGTTCGGCAAGCCCGGCGTCGGCTACAATGTCGTGGAGCTGCAATCCCGGATCGCGCAGATTCTCAAAATTGACCAGATGCAGCCAATCATTGTCATCGGCGCGGGCAATTTAGGAAGCGCTTTAATTGGGTATCCTGGTTTGCGGGAACACAAGTTTCATATCGCGGCGGCGTTTGACAACGATCCGGCAAAGATCGGCTGTTCGCAGGGCAGCTTGGTGATCCAAGACGGAAGCCTTCTGCGCCAGGTCAACGCCCGGATTAGTGCCCGGATCGCGATTATTTGCGTCCCTGCATCCGTGGCGCAGTCAGTCGCGGAAACGGCAATCAGCGCCGGAGTGCGGGTCATCCTAAATTTTGCACCAATCCTGCTGAAAGTGCCGGAGCGAATTGTCGTTCGCAATGTTTCTTTTTTGCAGGAATTAGCCGTGCTGTCGTACCATCTTTCTACCGAGACGCGCAAGTAGCGAATTATCACAGACTATGACCAACACACGTTCTGAAAAAGACTCGATGGGCGAGTTTGAAGTCCCCTCGGATGCTTATTATGGCGCACAGACGGCACGCGCCGTGGCAAACTTCCCCGTGTCCGGTGTTCGCTTTCCGCGTCCGTTCATTCAGGCGCTTGGCGCAATCAAGCGGGCGGCGGCGGAAATAAACGTCGAGATGGGCTTGCTTGACCCGGAAGCGGCAAAACTGATTTATGCCGCTGCTGATGAGGTCATCAGCGGAACGCTGGACAGCCAGTTTGTCGTCGACATTTACCAGACCGGCTCCGGCACGTCTACGAACATGAATACGAACGAGGTGATCTCAAATCGTGCGATTGAGCTGTCCGGGGGCGTGATCGGCTCCAAGGCGCCGGTGCATCCGAATGATCATGTCAACAAAAGCCAGTCGTCCAACGATGTGATCCCAACGGCGCTTCATGTCGCGGCAGCGACGGAGCTTGAATCCAAGCTGCTGCCGGCCTTGAAAGCGCTGCACAGTGCGCTTTTGGCAAAGTCTAAAGAGTGGGACGACATCGTGAAAATCGGGCGAACGCATTTAATGGATGCGACGCCGAT
>CAXTRL010000073.1:0-8133 GCA_964246575.1 uncultured Armatimonadales bacterium | reverse complement strand
CTTTTGGGGCAGGAAGCGTCTGGCTGGGCGCGGCAGGTAGCCCTCAGCGTGGCCCGCTTGGAGTCGGTGCAGCCTCGGCTTTTGGAGCTTGCAATCGGCGGAACAGCGGTCGGCACGGGCATCAACTCGCCGGTCGGCTTTGGAAGCGCCGTCGCCGAGAAGCTGGCGACGCGGTTTGATTTGCCATTTACCGAGGCCGAGAACCATTTTGAGGCGCAGGGCAGCCAGGACGCCGCCGTTGAGATGGCAAACCAGTTGTCTACGGTGGCGACTTCGCTGCTGAAGATCGCCAACGATATCCGCTGGCTGTCGTCGGGGCCGCGCTGCGGGCTTGGGGAATTGTCGCTTCCGGCGGTGCAGCCGGGATCGTCCATCATGCCAGGCAAAGTCAACCCGGTCATGTGCGAGCAATTGATGATGGTTTGCTCCCAGGTGATTGGCAGCGCGGTTACGGTGACGGTCGCCAACACGCACGGCAACTTGGACCTGAATGTCATGCTGCCGGTCATGGCCCGGAACGTGCTGGAAAGCATCACGTTTTTGGCAAGCTCGGTCACCGTGTTTACCGAGAAAGCCGTGCTTGGCCTGACCGCCAACAAAGAGCGGGCGGAAAGCCTAGTGGAGTGGTCCATGAGCATGGTGACAAGCCTTGCCCCGGTGATCGGCTATGACGCTGCCGCGAAACTCGCCAAGCGTGCCGTAGACGAAGGCCGCACCGTCCGCGATTTGTGCGTCTCCGAAGGTATCCTGCCGCCGGACCAATTAGAAAGCCTGCTGGATGCGCGTCAAATGACCGAACCCGGCGTCGGAGCCGGCGGCGAGTGAGCAACTAAAAAGATGGTAAGGGACGCTGTTGCCGAAGATGCTCCGGCGGTTTGTGAAGTCTTGAAACGCTCAATCCTAGAGCTGTGTGGTGCTGACCATCGGAACGACTCGGCACTTATTGCACGCTGGCTTCGCAACAAGACGCCGGAGATTGTCGCTTCTTGGATTGCGGTGCCGGAAAATTCAATGTTGCTGGCGGTAGACGGCGCGGCCATACTTGGTGTCGGCTTAGTGACTGATGCGGGCGAAATCGACTTGAACTATGTTGCGCTGGAGGCGCGGTTCCGAGGCGTGAGCCGGGAAATCATGTCTGCTCTGGAAACCCGTGCAAGGCAGCGTGGTAATACAAAGTGTACGCTGACCAGCACCGAGACAGCTCGCCGCTTTTACCTTTCCGGCGGCTACACGCAAGAAGGCGAAGTAGCGCCGCGATTTCCCGGAGATATTCCCGTGTCCAGAATGTCTAAGACTCTTTGAGGAAACAACTAAATGCCAGATAACCCAGTGCGCGTTCTCGTGTGGGACGAAGCGCCGGCCCATGCGCCGAAGTCCGTTTACCCCAGCTCCATCAATGGTGCAATCGCCGAAGGCTTGAACGCGCTCGGCGGCGGCGCGATTGCCGCGACAACCGCCAACTTAGATGAGCCGGAGCAGGGCATTACCGCAGACGTGCTGGCAGGCGCGGATGTTTTGATCTGGTGGGGCCATGCCCGGCATGATGAGCTGGCTGACGCGAAGGCTGATCTCATCAAAGCGGCCGTGCATCGCGGATTAGGTTTTATTGCCCTGCATTCGGCGCACTATTCCAAGCCGTTTCGGAAGGTTTTGGACTGCACCGGGCATCTGTACGGCGGCTGGCGGGAGACGGAGAACCCGGCGGACTCGGAAGAAGTTCGGGTCTGCGCCCCGAAGCATCCTATCGCGCAGGGGGTCAGCGACTTTGTGCTGCCGGCGGAAGAGATGTACGGCGCACCGTTTGGCGTGCCGCCGCCGCAGGCGGTCATCTTCCAGTCGTATTTCCCGCTGGGAGGTGAGTATTTCCCAAGCTTTGTTACAACGGTCGGTGAGGGCATTGACCCAGAGTTTACCTCCGGCGGCGGCAAGGGTGCAAACCGGGGCGAAGGGGCGGGGCGGGTTTTCTACTTCCGGCCCGGCCACGAGATTTATCCGACTTATTTGCATGACAGCGTAAAGCAGGTGCTTCACAATGCTGTTCTTTGGGCGGCGAGGCGAGTGTAATCATGACAACTTGGAAACGCGCGATTGTGGTGGGCGCTTCTTCGGGAATCGGCGAAGCTCTGGCCCGCGCTTTGGCCCATGACGGCAGTAAGGTCGCACTGGTGGCCCGGCGCGAAGACAAGCTCCGTGCTTTGGCCGCCGAGACGGACGCCAAATTCTATGTGCATGATGTGACCGATACGCAAGGTGTGCCGGCGCTGTTTGCCCAAATCACACAAGATTTGGGTGGCCTGGACCTTATCATCTATGCGGCGGGCATCATGCCGCCGGTCGGGCCGGGAGAATACGATACAGCCAAAGATTCGGCCACCATTGCGGCGAACTTCACTGGGGCCGTCGCCTGGCTGAATGAAGCCGCACCCCGGTTTGAGACCGGCAAGCACGGCACGATTGTC
Organism: uncultured Armatimonadales bacterium; assembly: GCA_964246575.1. Taxonomy (GTDB): domain Bacteria; phylum Armatimonadota; class Armatimonadia; order Armatimonadales; family Capsulimonadaceae; genus JANXMY01. The sequence goes on along the minus strand of CAXTRL010000073.1, from coordinate 5,674 downwards.
GGCATTTCTAGCGTGGCCGGAGACCGGGGCAGGCGCGGCAATCCGGTATATGGGGCAACAAAAGCGGCTTTCAATGCGTATTTAGAGTCGCTGCGGAACCGGATCGAGCGCAAAGGCGCGTTTGTGGTGACGGTCAAGCCTGGCCCGGTGCGGACGCCGATGACGGCCCACCTTTCCGTGCCGGGCATGATTGAAGCGGATCAAGCCGCCGCCGAGATCCTTAAGGCCGCGAAGGACAAGGTGCGTGTGGCGTATGTTCCGGCGAAATGGAAGCCGATTATGGGTGTGATTCGTGCCATTCCCGCGCCCATCTTCAAGTACCTCAATATCTAGTTTTAGACTTCAAGAAACTTACACTTATGACCAGCAAGACAATGGAGCGCGTCGAAGGGTGGGGAATGGCGTCGTCCGCCATGAGCTATGTTTCCCGGCCTGTGAATGCCGATGAGATTTGCGCCGTGTTTGACCAGGCGCGGCGCACCGGACGTTCGGTCGGGATGCGGGGGGCAGGCCGCTCGTATGGGGACGCTTCGCTGAACTCGGAGAACATCCTGCTGGACCTGACCCGGATGCGGCGCATCCTGAACTGGGATCCGCAGACGGGAGTCATTGTTGTTGAGCCGGGCGTGACCATTCAGCAGCTTTGGCAGTATACAATTGAAGACGGCTGGTGGCCCAATGTCGTTTCGGGGACTATGTTTCCGACTCTCGGCGGTGCGGCGGCCATGAATATCCACGGCAAGAACAACTTCAAGGTCGGTCCAATTGGCGACAGCATTTTGGAGTTTGATTTGATCACGCCGTCCGGCGAGACGCTGCTATGCTCACGCACTCAGAACTCCGAGCTATTTTATGGAGCGATTGGCGGCTTTGGAATGCTGGGCGTGATTAGCCGGCTGGTTTTGCAGCTCAAAAAAGTACATTCCGGGCTGCTGAATGTAACGCCTATTGGCATCCAGAACTTTGATCATCTCTTTCAAGTCTTTGAGCAGCGCCTGCCGCAGTCGGACTATTTAGTCGGCTGGATAGACTGCTTCGCATCCGGCGAAGCGCTTGGGCGCGGGCAGGTGCATCAAGCCAATTACCTGAAGCCGGGCGAAGACCCTCACCCGGCGCAGACGCTGCGGGTGGAAAACCAGGAACTGCCGGACAGCATTTTAGGTGTTTTTCCGAAATCACTGATGTGGCGTTTTATGAAGCCGTTCGTCAACGATCCGGGTATGCGCTTGATCAACACCGCGAAATACCTGGCGTCTACGAAGCTTGGCGACGGCCATGTGCATCAGCAGTCCCACGCCGGCTTTGCGTTCCTGCTGGATTATGTGCCGAATTGGAAGAAAGCGTACCAGCCGGGCGGCCTGATCCAGTACCAGAGCTTTGTGCCGAAAGAACACGCGCAGGCGGTGTTCTCGCGCCAGCTCACGCTGGCCCAGGAGTATGGTCTGGCTCCGTATTTAGGCGTCTTCAAGCGGCACCGGCCGGATGACTTCCTGATGACCCATGCGGTGGACGGCTATTCGCTGGCGCTGGATTTTGCGGTTCGGCCTCCAAAGCGTGGTGGCCTGCTTAGTCTGGCCGCCGAGATGGACCGGATTGTTCTGGATGCAGGCGGCCGGTTTTATTTTGCCAAAGACAGCGCCCTGCACCAGTTTTCAGCGGCGGAGGCCATTGGCGCGGGCCGGGCGGCGCGGTTCTTTACGCTGAAGCAGCAAACAGATCCAGAGAACATTTTGCAAACTAACTTATCGCGCCGCTTGTTCGGAAAGTAATACCCTAGATAAGTAGGTTAAGGCTTTTGGCGAAAAAGGATCTCAATCGGTGTGAGGTCCTTTTTTTCGTCTTCCTGCTGCGGCGACGCGGGCTGGAATTGCATCATGTTCTCGACGACGGCATCTTCCATCTGCCGGTAGCGGAGGATTTCCATCTCGTTTTGGGCGTTCCTGACTTCGGCTTCTCGCAAATCGTAAATGAGTGTTGTGATTAGCTTTTGAAGCTGACTGAGCGCTTCCTGAACCTCAGCGGGGGCATACCCGCCGGAAACCGGCTGGGAGAATGTCAAGCTGCGAATGTAGTTTTCTGCCGTCTCTGGGGAAGCGCCTAAAACGGCACCGGATACAGCGCCGTCGTCCGGGGTTTCGTCAAGCCGTGCCGCCAGCATCCCGGCGGCGACATGGCCGGAATGCTGCGCCAGCAAGAAGCGCAGTGTTTCACGGGCTGCCCCGCGCCGTCCTGCGGCGAGGTATGCATGAGCCAGGTTCATCAACAGATCATCAGGCGGCGCGGCTTCGGGGGCAAATTGAATTGCTTGTTCAAATGCCGTCAGAGCTTCCGCAGGCAAGCCAAGCGCATACAAAGCCGCGCCAAGATACGCGCATGTCTCGTAGCGAACAGCTTGCGTCACGGCAAACTCATTCTCGCCCAGGGCCGTCTGCAAACGGTCTGCGGCTTCCCGCATCCTGCCTTCATGGAAGGCTTGCACTCCAAGCTGCCAGTCAGTCATAGTCTGCACTTGTTTATAATCTGCCTTTATTCTGCATGGGTATCTGCAAGAGGCACGCTGCCTAAACGCCGGGTGGTTGCTTTGATGCGTTTAACGCGCGAAGGGTTGGTTGTTTCGTCGCCTAAATCGGCAAGCTGGCCTTCCATCTCTTGGGCCAGCTCGTTTTCTCCGATGCTGCGAAGCTGGCGCGTAGCGGCGCCCAACTTTTCTCGCGCTGTTTCCAGATCCCCTTTGTCTTGAGCACGCTGGGCTTCGCGCTCATATTTATAAACGGTGTAGCGGTCCACTAAATCCTGCACGTCGGAATTGGTTTCGCTAAGGGCTTGCGAGTCGTCCGTAAAGCTTGCCGTGATCAGCGAACGGTCATTGCCGGGAACGGCGGCATCCGTGCTGTCAAGGCTGTTCCAGGTGAGCAGGGTTTCAGCAATGGCTCGCTCTCCGGCGGGCAGCAGGGGTGGGGCGACTTGGACCATGACCCCTACGGGGGAAGCGCTGGAAATAGCACCGATTTTCGCCCGAAGCCAGCCGTCTTCCGTGTGGATCTCATCAAACATAGTCATTGCAGGGCGAACTAGAAAAATGTCCTGCACCACAGCGCCGTCCAGCCCCCGCACCGCAATATAAAGGTCCGTCACGCTGGTCGTTTCCAGGGTGGTCATTTCCTGCGACAGCCGCTCCGTGATTTCCGTGATATCGGCGGCGTAGTAGTATTCGCCGCGCGAGTTGTCGGCGACGCGGGTCAGAAATTCCTCATCAAACTCGTCGCTGACACCGATTGTCGTGATTGCATACCCTTCGGCTTCAATTTGCGTGATAGACTTTAACGTCGCGCTTTGGTCCTGAACAATGCCGTCGGAGATGACAATCAGGCGGTTGATGCCGTGCGAAAGCGAGTTCTGGCTGATGAATTGCAGCGCCTGCGTCAGCGCGTCCGCCATGCAGGTTCCGGTGCCGATGTCAACCGGCAGGCGGCGCTCTTGGAGCATGTCCATTTGCTGAAGACAGCCATCAGGAAAGTTCGCCCAATCCTGCTGGTTGAATACCGTGTGGAGGCGATCCGCGAAGGCAATTACGGCGACTTGATCCGTCGGACGCAGAGTGATAAGCAGATTTTTGATTGCTTCCGTGACCTGGGCCATAGGGGTATTAGCAAGGGTGTGCATTTCGGAGAGGGTCTGCCCGGTCCAGTACATGGCGGCGGAGTCGTCCGCTTCCCCGCGTTCCAGCTCATCGCGCGAGACGGCCACGCCCATCCAGTATTCGCGCTCCTCGTCCGAAAGCTGAAAATGGTGCATACTGGCGGAGGCGTCAACCACTAGAACCAGGTTCAGCGGCGGGCGCGAGCTTGAGTTCAGCGTGGCTTCCGGCTGAATCTCCAGCAGCGCATAAAGCGGGTTCTCAAGGTAGCGGCTGGACGGGATAGCAGGATGACTGAGCGTTGTACGAATCTTGAGGCTGCCGGTCACAGAAAACATCTCCTTGTCAAAACAATCAAAAACTCTGTTAAAGTGTTTATTCGTCATCAACACCAAAAGTCCTTCTTCTATGCTATAATCTGCTTGTAAAAACTTGAGGGCAGTGTGACTGGCGTTAACGGGGAGCCACCCCGAGGAAGCGCTGACCCGGAAAAGCCGTTCGCCTGGGCATCCCGACACGTTCGTGCTGGGACTGCCCAGGCGTTTTTGTTTGTCTGTAAACTGTTATGACGAAAGGAAAAGAAGATGGCACAAATTAAGCGGGCGCTTTTAAGCGTTTCCGACAAAACAGGGCTGGTTGAGTTTGCCCGCGGCTTAAACGACCTCGGCATTGCGCTGGTTTCTACCGGCGGCACCGCGAAAAGCCTCATCGACGCCGGCCTGCCGATTTTAGGGATTTCAGAGATCACGAATTTCCCGGAAATGCTGGACGGGCGGGTAAAAACTTTGCATCCGGCGGTTCACGGCGCACTTCTGGCAGATCGTTCCAAGCCGGAGCATATGGAAACCATTGCGGCACACGGCATGATCCCAATTGACCTGGTTGTCGTCAACTTGTACCCCTTCGCTGAGACCATCGCAAAGCCGGATGTTACGCGGGAAGAGGCCGTGGAAAACATAGACATCGGCGGGCCGTCCATGATCCGCTCTGCCGCCAAAAACCATGCGTCCGTTGCCGTTGTTGTATCCCCAACTGACTACGCCGCCGTTCTGAGCGAGATGCAGCGCGAAGGCGGCTCGCTGTCCCAGGCCACACGCTCCCGGCTGGCCGCGCAGGCGTATGCCCACACGGCGGCTTATGATGCGACAATCACGAATTATCTTTCGTCTCAGGACCCGCAGGAAACGGCTGATGATAATAAGTCAGAGCAGGGGTTTCCGGAGCTGCTGACGCTGTCGTTCACGAAAGTGCAGGATTTGCGCTACGGCGAGAACCCGCACCAGAAGGCGGCGTTTTACCGTGAGCCGGCGGCACACGGCGGTCTTGCGGCGGCAAAGAAGCTGCATGGCAAAGAGCTGTCGTTTAACAACATCTATGACTTGAACGCCGCTTACAATCTAGTGTTGGAGTTCTCCAACCAGAACACGCCAGCAGCGGCGATCATCAAGCACACCAATCCCTGCGGCACGGCCCTTGCGGGAACTTTAGCGGAAGCATTTTCGAGGGCGCGTGAAGGCGACCCGATTTCCGCTTTCGGCGGCATCCTGGCAGTCAATCAAGCGATAGATGCGGAAACCGCCAACTTGATTACGGGCAAGAACACATTCTTTGAAGCCATTATTGCACCCAGTTATGAGCCGGACGCCTTCACAATCCTGACGACAAAAAAGCAGTGGGGCCAAAACCTGATCCTGCTCCAAGCGCCGGAAATGACCACGCCCTCCAAGCAAGAGTATGACTACAAGCGTGTCAGCGGCGGTCTGCTGGTTCAAACGCAGGATGCGGCTCTGACGAAGCCAAGCGATACGGAAACCGTTTCCGAGCGCCAAGCGACTGTCGAAGAACTGGGCGACTTGATGCTGGCTTGGAAGCTCGTCAAGCATGTCAAGTCCAACGCCATCGTTCTGGTCAAAAACAAGCAGCTTGTCGGCGTTGGGGCTGGGCAGATGAACCGGGTGCAGAGCGTTCGCCTTGCGGTCACTCAGGCAGGCGAAAAAGCTAAAAGGAGCGGTGCTGGCCTCAGATGCCTTCTTCCCG